>NZ_JAIUGQ010000018.1:0-120943 GCF_020164715.1 Mesorhizobium sp. ESP7-2 | reverse complement strand
CCCCGCTCAAGTAGCGCTCAACAATCGAGCGCTTCTCAAGCTCGCTGAATCTGGACATGCAAAACCCCCGAAGGTTGCGTCCAACTTTCGGGGGTCAGTTCAGCAGGGACCGGAGGGGTTAGTCCTGGGAGGCCGCGCGTTGCGCTGCGTTCGACAAGCGCGCGCCGACCAAGTAGCGCCAGGTTGCGACATGGATGTGACACCGGCGAGTGCATGACAAGCCGGGAGCACGACAGCGGCGGCCGGCATCAAGCCTTTGGAAAGGAGAAATGTGGTTCTGTTCGGAAGCTGAAGCGCGGCTGGCGCTGGCCAAAGGCAAGGCGATAAGCGGTCGAATGGATATCTTTGGCATCAAGGGGCTGTTGATCTGCGCGCTGATCTTCATTCCGTTCGAGCATCTCTTTGCCGAGCGACCGCAAAAAATCCTGCGCAAGGGCCTGGGTGTCGACCTGATCTATGTGCTGTTCAACGGCCTCGTCGTAAAGGCGGTAATAATCCTGATAGCGGCCAACACGCTCGAAGCCGCTGCAATGCTGGTCCCGCAATCGGTAACGCACGCGGTCGGCGGCCAGCCCCTCTGGCTGCAGGTCGCCGAAATCATCCTGATTACCGATATAGGCGTCTACTGGGCACACCGTGCGTTTCACGAAATCCCCGCGCTTTGGAAGTTCCATGCAGTTCATCACGGCATCGAGGAACTGGATTGGCTGGGTGCATTCCACTCTCATCCCGTCGACGCCATAGTCACGAAGGCAATTTCGCTGACACCGATCTTTTTTCTCGGATTCTCCGAAGCCTCCATCGCCGTCTTTTCCGTCATCTACTTCTGGCACACGCTGCTTGTTCATTCGAACTTGCGGATTCCGTTCGGTCCCTTGAAGTGGCTCGTCGCCGGCCCGCAGTTCCATCGCTGGCACCATGCCAACCAGCGCGAAGCCTACGACAAGAACTTCGCCGGACAGCTGCCCTTCCTCGACGTGGTGTTCGGCACGTACAATGCGACTGGCAACAAGGCGCCTGAGAAATACGGCGTCGATGATCCCGTCCCCTCCAGCTACTTCGGACAGATCGGCTATCCGCTGCGGCGCCGCAGGAAACGATCGAATCGGGCAGAGCCGAATGGCGGCGCGCTCGACGAAAATCAGCCGGGGCGAAACAGCGGGGATCGGGCGCCAACAGGTGCGGTCAATATCGGCCGTTAGGCAATACAATCTCCCCTGTCGTGTCGCCTGATGGCAGCAGAAATTCCCTCGCGGGTTGGTCTCGGCGGATGCCGGCGATAAATGTAGGCCCTGCGCAATTTGCCACGAGGCTGTTTTTCGGCATGGACTATCGCGACGACGATCTCACGAAATTCGAAGCGCATGGCGCCGCTCCTTTGCCGGCCGCGGCGGACGAAGGCCAGGTTGAGCACGAGGGTGCAAAAATCTGGTACGCGACGTTTGGGACGGGGTTTCCCGTGATCCTGTTGCATGGCGGCCTTGGCCATAGCGGCAATTGGGGATTTCAGGTCCCGACATTGGTCGAGCACGGCTATCAGGTCGTCACCATCGACAGCCGTGGCCATGGACGCAGCACGCGCGACGAACGGCCGTACAAATACGAGCTGATGGCCTCGGATGTCCTGGCGGTGATGGATCGCCTGCACTTGAACAAGGCTATCGCAGTGGGTTGGAGCGATGGCGCCTGCGTAGCCCTGATCCTTGGCATGATGGCCGCCGATCGCATCGCGGGCGTTTTCTACTTCGGCTGCAACATGGATCCCAGCGGCACGAAGGAATTCGAGGCCAGTCCGGTCATCGAGCGGTGTTTCAGCCGGCACAAAAAGGACTACGCCGAGCTGTCGGCCACGCCGGATCAATTCGATGCGTTTGTCGACGCCGTCGGCCTGATGATGAAGAGCGAACCCAATTATGGCGCGGCCGAACTGGGAGAGATCGGCGTGCCCGTGGCGGTCGTCCAAAGCGAGCACGACGAGTTTATCAAGGACGAGCACGCGACCTATCTGGCCCGCAGCATACTGGGATCGGAATTGGTCATGCTGCCCGACGTCAGTCATTTCGCGCCCTTGCAGCGTCCCGACCGGTTCAACCGCGTGCTATTGGCTTTCCTCAAAAAAATTCGTCCTTGAGCCCTGTCGCACCGCTTCCGGAATCCCAGCTCTGGGTCAGGCACGCGGGACGCCATCTCGCCTGCGAGGCTTTTCACGTCGAATCGGCTAAGCCTTGCGGTATGAACGAGACCTCACTCTATGCGCCGGTGAAGCGTTTCCTCGAAAACCTCGACTTCGTCGTGAAAGGGGAAATCGGCGGCTGCGACATCGTCGCGCTGCGCGAGGGAGAGCCGCCGATCGTCGTCATCTGCGAGTTGAAGCTGCAGTTCAATCTCGAACTGGTTCTGCAGGGCGTCGACCGCGCGGCTGCTTGCGATGAAGTGTGGCTGGCCGCGCGTATGTCGGCCCGGGGCAAGGGACGTGAAAGCGACGCCCGGTTCCGCAACCTTTGCCGCCGGCTCGGCTTCGGCCTGATTGGCGTGACGGCGAACGACCGCGTCGAGGTGCTCCTGAGCCCTGTCACCGTTACGCCGCGCAAGAATCCGCGTCGCCGCTCGCGTCTTGTCGATGAACATCGGCGCCGTCGCGGCGATCCTGTCGCGGGCGGCGGATCGCGCAATCCGATCATGACCGCTTACCGCCAAAGCGCCCTCGCCTGCGCCGCGGCGTTGGCGGATGGGCCCAAGCGCCCACGCGACCTGAAGGCGCTGACGCCGCTGGCGCCAAAGATCCTGCTGCACAATGTCTATGGCTGGTTCGCGCGCGTCGACCACGGCGTCTACGATCTCACCGACGCCGGCCGTGCCTCGCTGATCCGTTGGCCGCAGGCCTCGCACAGTTCGCCAGGATGATCGTGAACGTGCTCTATGCCGTCGCTCCGTTTGAGCCGGATTTGCCTATCGAACGAGGGAGGCATGATGATGGTGCGCGTCAAGAACATGCGAAACCTTGGCCCGGTGACGGCGCGGATGTTGGCGGAAATCGACATTGTCTCCGGCGACGATTTGCGCAATCTCGGCTCGGTCGAAGCCTATCATCGCCTGAAGTTTCGATTTGGCCGGCATGTGACGATCCTCGCGCTTTATGCGATGGAAGCTACATTGTGCGATTGCGATTGGCGGAATCTCGACCCGGACATAAAGGCGTTTCTCCGACAACAGGTTGGCGCCGGCCAAGTCTTGGGGACGGCGATACGCACGCCTCGCTGATCCGTTGGCCGCATTCGTCCGACGTTGAAACACGACACGGGGTTTTGAATGCGCCGACCCGCCTGAACACGGAAACCTGAGAGGCCTGTTGGTTGATTTTTCAGACAAAACATGTTGCTTGTCCCGCCCATGAAGACACTCTGCATGATGGCCGTTGCGTCCCTGACGCTGGCTTTTCCGGCCAGTGCGATGGACAACGCTTTGCGCGCCGGGCTGATGAAACTTGATCCGCAGACCCGCCTCGAGCAGCGTTGCGATGCCGAAATCCTGGACCGGATCACCCACGACGATCGCAAGTTCAAGGCCGACCGCGTCGTCGCATACGCCTTCGCGACGCCGGAGATGAGCGCAGACGCCATCCGGAGCCCCGGTGCGGCGTTCCGCAGCAAGGGACAGTGGTACCGGCTGAAATTCAAATGCCAGACGGGACCGGACCATATGGAAGTTCTCCAGCTCCGCTATCGGATCGGAGATGAGATTCCGGAAGCCGATTGGGCGAAGTACAATCTCTACGATTAGTTTCTCGTGGGCTTGCGCCGGCATTGGCTTGCGGCCAGCGGTTACTGAGAATTTTTCTGTAATCCACGGCCACGAAAATGGTTTTCCAGCGCTGTCCGGCGCTGCGACTTGACGCCAGCGGACCATGCCTTTAGGCCCGTTCGAACGATCGCCGACGAACACTCGACGAAGGGCTTCCAGGTCGATGGAAATATTTACCGCCGCGGGCTTTTCGGCTCTTCTTCAGGTCATCGCCATCGACCTTGCGCTTGCGGGCGACAATGCCATCGTCATCGGCCTCGCCGCGGCCGGCCTGCCGGTCAGCCAACGCAAGCGAGCCATTCTTGTCGGCATCGCGGCTGCCACCGTTCTTCGCATTTTCTTCGCCCTGATCACGCAATGGCTGCTGACCATTGGTCCCATGCTGCTTATCGGTGGTGGCCTGCTTTTGCTGTGGGTTTGCTGGAAGATGTGGCGCGAATTGCGTGTCAGCCACGATGACGAGCGCGACGCCACCGAAGCGCTGTCGAACGGCGATTTCGACAAGGATGGGGTCATTGCCGGCAAGGGGCCACGCAAGACCTTCTCACAGGCCGCCTGGCAGATCGTCATTGCCGACGTCTCGATGTCGCTCGACAATGTCCTTGCCGTGGCGGGCGCGGCCATGAACCATCCGACGGTGCTGATTGTCGGACTGGCGCTGTCGATCGCGTTGATGGGCTTTGCGGCGTCGTTCGTCGCGCGCCTGCTGCACAAATACCGCTGGATTGCCTATGTCGGCCTGATCATCATCCTCTATGTCGCGGTCAAGATGCTGCTTGATGGGGCCGTGCAGCAATTCCCCGATCATTTCGCCCTCCTGTCACCATGGTTCGGGTCAGGCGGGCACTGACGCACTGGCTGGGGCCTAGTGCTCCGTTTGCCTGATTGAGGAAGGCGTGCTATTGCGCCGCCCGAATTGAGCTCCTGCCGGGAGCCATGCAAACCGTTATATGTCGAGACTGCGGGCCGGATCGGTGTTTCCGGTTCGTGTCCATTGGAAAATCGCCCATGTCCGCCCCGCGCGTCAGCTTCGTCAGTCTCGGATGTCCCAAAGCCCTTGTCGATTCCGAACGCATCATCACGCGTTTGCGGGCCGAGGGCTACGAGATCGCCCGCAAGCATGACGGCGCCGATCTGGTTGTCGTCAACACCTGTGGTTTCCTTGATTCCGCCCGCGACGAGTCGCTCAACGCCATCGGCTCCGCGCTTTCGGAAAACGGCAGGGTCATCGTCACCGGCTGTCTGGGCGCCGAGCCGGACGTGATCCGCGAGAAGCACCCCAACGTGCTGGCGATCACCGGGCCGCAGGCCTATGAGAGCGTGATGGCAGCCGTCCATGAGGCTGCCCCTCCCTCGCACGATCCCTACATCGACCTCCTGCCGCCGCAGGGCGTTAAGCTGACGCCGCGCCACTATGCCTATTTGAAGATTTCGGAAGGCTGCAACAACCGCTGCACCTTCTGCATCATCCCGGCACTTCGTGGCGATCTCGTCTCGCGGCCGGCTGCCGATGTGCTGCGCGAAGCCGAAAAACTGGCCAAGGCCGGGGTCAAGGAACTGCTCGTCATCTCGCAGGATACCAGCGCCTACGGCATCGACATCAAGTTCCAGACGTCCATGTTCGGCGGCCGCGAAGTGCGCGCGAAATTCCTCGATCTCTCGGAGGAACTGGGCAAGCTCGGCATCTGGGTGCGCATGCATTATGTCTACCCCTACCCGCATGTCGCCGACGTCATCCCGCTGATGGCCGAGGGAAAAATCCTTCCCTATCTGGACATCCCCTTCCAGCATGCCTCGCCGCAGGTGTTGAAGAACATGCGCCGGCCCGCCCACGGCGAAAAAACGCTCGAGCGCATTCGCGGCTGGCGCGACGTATGCCCGGATCTCGCCATCCGCTCGACCTTCATCGTCGGCTTCCCCGGCGAAACGGACGACGATTTCGAGATGCTGCTCGATTGGCTGGATGAAGCGAAAATCGATCGCGCCGGCTGCTTCAAATATGAACCGGTCAGAGGCGCCCGCTCCAACGAGCTTGGGCTCGAGCAGGTGCCGCAGGAGATCAAGGAAGCGCGCTGGCATCGCTTCATGCAGCGCCAGCAGAAGATTTCGGCGACGCAGCTTGCCAGGAAGGTCGGCAAGCGCCTGCCGGTGCTGATCGACGAAGCACACGGCATGTCGGCAAAAGGCCGCACCAAATACGACGCGCCCGAGATCGACGGTTCGGTCCACATCCAGTCGCGCCGCCCGATGCACGCCGGCGACATCGTCACCGTCAAGATCGAGCGCGCCGACGCCTATGATCTCTACGGTTCGGCCGTCTGAGCCCCTCCCGTCAAGTTCTCCATCCAAATGAAAAGGGCGCCTCTCGGTGCCCTCTCCATATCGAAATGTGATCTGCCGCTTACTGCGGCAGCTTGTCGTCGACGCCCTTGACGTAGAAATTCATGCCGAGCAGCGTGCCGTCGTCGGCGACCTCGCCGTCCTTCAGCCATGCCGAGCCGTCCTGCTTGGCGATCGGCCCGGTGAAGGGGTTCCAGCCGCCGGCGATCTTCTTTTCGGTCGCTTCGGCCATCGCCTTCACGTCGTCAGGCATGTTGGTGAAGGGCGCGAGCTTGACCGCGCCGTCCTTGATGCCGAGCCAGACATTGTCCGGCTTCCAGGTGCCGTCGATAGCTGCCTGCACGCGGCTGATGTAGTACGGACCCCACTCGTCGGTCAGCGAGGTCAGCTGCGCGTGCGGCGCGAACTTGATCATGTCGGACGACTGGCCGAAGCCATGCAGCTTGCGCTCTTCGGCTACCTGCAGGGGAGCGGTCGAGTCGGTGTGCTGGACGATGATGTCGGCGCCCTGGTCGAACAGCGCCTTGGCGGCGTCCGCTTCCTTGCCCGGATCGAACCACGAGTTCACCCAGACGATCTTGGCCTTGAAGTTCGGATTGATCGACTGTGCGCCGAGCATGAAGGAGTTGATGCCCATCACCACTTCCGGGATCGGGAAGGAGACGATGTAACCGGCGACGCCGGACTTCGATTCCTTGGCCGCGATCTGGCCGAGCACATAGCGGCCTTCATAGAAGCGCGCATTGTAGATGCCGAGATTGTCCCCGGTCTTGTATCCGGTGGCGTGCTCGAACATTACCTTGGGAAACTTCTTGGCGACCTTCACTTCGGCGTCCATGAAACCGAACGACGTGCCGAAGATGATCTTGCAGCCTTCGCGCGCCAGACGCTCGAAGGCACGGTCGGCGTCGGGGCCTTCGGAGACGTTCTCCAGATAGGCGGTTTCGACCTTGTCGCCGAGCGCTTTCTCGACCTCGAGGCGGCCCTGGTCGTGCTGGTAGGAATAGCCGAAATCGCCGATCGGGCCGGTGTAGACCCAGCAGGCTTTCAACTTGGCGGCAGCCTCCGCGGAGGCCGCCAGCGACAAGGCCGCTGTCGTTGTCATCAGGGCAATAAGCAGTTTTTTCATTGTGTTACCTCTCTGTGTTAAGCCTTGGAGCTTCCCGTCTTTTTGTTGTTGTCAACGATCCGGAACGAATGGCTGCCCCAGGGAGGCCGGCGTGTTCATCATCGTCAGACGCTTGTTGCGCGAGATTAGAACGAGAACCACGACGGTTGCCAGATAGGGCAGAGAAGAAAGCATCTGCGAGGGCACCGGAATGCCAAAAGCCTGTGCATGAAGCTGGCCGATCCACACCGCGCCGAAGATGTAGGCGCCGGCCAGCACCCGCCACGGCCGCCAGGATGCGAACACCACCAGTGCCAGCGCGATCCAGCCGCGGCCAGCGGACATGTTCTCGACCCATTGCGGCGTATAGACGAGCGACAGATGCCCGCCGGCAAGACCGGCGCAGGCGCCGCCGAAGATGACCGCGAGGTAGCGGTAGCGGATGACCTTGATGCCGAGCGCATGCGCCGATGTGTGGCTGTCGCCGATCGAACGCAGCGTCAGCCCGGTACGCGTCTTGAACAGGAACCACATTACCGCGGCCGTCAGCGCGATCGAAATGTAGAATACAGGGTCCTGGCCAAAAAGCAGCCTACCCACGACCGGAATAGAGCTGAGGCCGGGAATGTCGAGATTGGGCAACCTGACGCCGGGCTGGCCGACGAAACGCGTTCCCATCATGCCGGAGAGGCCGAGGCCGAGCAGCGTCAGTGACAGGCCGGTCGCCACCTGGTTGGTGGCCAGCGACAGCGTCATGACGGCAAACAGCAGGGAGAAAAGCGCTCCCACGACGATTGCCGCCAGGAGGCCGATCCAGGGCGATCCGGTCAGGTAACCGGCTCCGAAGCCGCCGACGGCGCCCATGACCATCATGCCTTCGACACCAAGATTGAGCACGCCGGAGCGTTCGACCACCAGTTCGCCGATCGCCGCGATCAAGAGCGGCGTCGCCGCAGTTGCGATGGTCAGGAGGATGTTGACCGTGATGTCCATCAGCGGGCTTCCTTCAACTTTGGTGCGGCCTCGAGCTTGGCGGGGGCTTCCTGTTTCGTCAGCGCCAGGCCGATCAAGCGGATGCGGTAATGAATGAGCGTGTCGCAGCCGAGCACGAAGAACAGCAGCATCCCCTGGAACACTCTCGCCACCTTGTCGGAAATGCCGAGCGCGCTTTGCACCGCCTCGCCGCCGAGATAGGTCAGCGCCAGCACCAGGCCCGCGGCGACGATGCCGAGCGGATTGAGGCGGCCGAGGAAGGCCACGATGATGGCGGTGAAGCCATAGCCGGGCGAAATCACGGGCTGCAGTTGCCCGATCGCGCCGGAAACCTCCGAGATACCGGCAAGGCCGGCGAGTGCTCCAGACAGCAGGAAGGCGAAGAACACCATACGGTTGAGGCCGAAGCCGGCGAACCGCCCTGCCCTCGGGCTGGAGCCCAGCACGCGGACCTCGAAACCCTTGAGCATGCGGCCCATCAGGATCCAGATCAGCACCGCCGCAACCAGGGCGAAGACGAAGCCCCAATTGGCGCGCCCGGCATCCGGCATCAGCTCCGGCAGCACGGCCGAGTCGCCGAACTGGATCGTCTGCGGAAAGCCGTGTCCCTGCGGATCGCGCCAGGGACCGCGCACCAGCCAGTCGAGGAACAGCTGCGCGACGTAGACCAGCATCAGGCTGGTCAGGATTTCGTTGGTGGAGAACCGGGTCTTCAGCAAGGCGGGGATCGCCGCGTAGGCCGCACCGCCGACCATGCCGAGCAGAAGCATCAGCGGCAGCACCAGCGGGCCTTCGAATTGCGGAAACAGCACCGGAATGATGGAGCCGAAGATGGCACCGAAGATGAACTGGCCCTCGGCGCCGATGTTCCAGATGTTGGCCTTGTAGCAGACAGACAGGCCGACAGCGATCAGGATCAGCGGTGCGGCCTTGATTGCCAGCTCATGCAACTGCCAGACCTGGCTGATCGGCTCGATGAAATAGATCTTGAATGCGTTGAGTGGGTTGACGCCGAGCAGCGCGAACATAATGGCTCCGGCGATGATGGTCAGCGCGAAGGCGATGAACGGCGACAGCATCGAAAACAGCGCCGAGCGCTGCGGGCGTTTGACGAGTTCGAGGCGCATCATGCCGTCTCCAGCGTGTGTTCGGCGTGGCCGGGTTCGGCGCCGCCCATCAGCAAGCCGACCTTCTCGAAAGTCGCTTCGGCGATCGGCATCGGCTTCGAGAGTTCGCCATTGTGCATGACGGCGATCGCGTCCGATATCTCGAACAGCTCGTCCAGATCCTGGCTGATCACCAATACGGCCGATCCGCTGCGAGAGAGCTCGATCAAGGCCTGGCGGATGTGCGCGGCGGCTCCGGCGTCGACGCCCCATGTCGGTTGGTTCACCACCATCACGCTTGGCCGGCGGTCGAGTTCGCGGCCGACGATGAATTTCTGCAGATTGCCGCCCGAAAGTGCCGCCGCGTCAGGATCCGGCGCGCTTTTGCGAACATCCATTGCCTCGATGATGCGTTGTGAGGCGGCGTAGACGGCGCCGCTCTTGACCATGCCACCGGTGCCGACAAAAGCCGTGCCGTCCGTGGCATGGCGCGACAGCAAGAGGTTTTCCGAGAGTTTCATGCGCGGCGCGGCACCATGGCCGAGACGCTCTTCCGGCACGAAGGCAGCCCCCAGCAGGCGCCGCCCGGTAATGGTGAGGCCGCCGGCGTCCTTGCCGCGGATGCGCACCGAGGCGGCATCGTGCTGCAAAACCTCGCCGGAGACGGACTCGAAGAACTCACCCTGGCCATTGCCGGCGACACCGGCAATGCCGATCACCTCGCCGGCGCGGACATTGAGGCTGACGTTCTTGAGCGGAATGGAAAACGGCGTTGCCGGCTTGCGGTTGAGGCCGCGGATTTCGAGCAGCGGCTGCGCGGTTTCGATCCCCTCGACCGGCGCCCGCACCACAGCCTGCACCTCGCTGCCGACCATCATGCGCGCGAGCGATGAGGCTGTCTGCTCGCGCGGGTTGCAGTGACCGACCACCTTGCCGTGCCGCAGCACCGTGGCGCGGTCGCAGATGCGTTTGACCTCTTCGAGCCGGTGCGAAATGTAGAGGATCGATTTGCCTTCCGAACGCAACCGCTCCAGCGTCTCGAACAGCTTGTCGGCTTCCTGCGGCGTCAGCACCGATGTCGGCTCGTCCAGGATGATGAGTTGTGGCGTCTGCAGCAGACAGCGGATGATCTCGATGCGCTGGCGTTCGCCGACCGAAAGGTCGCCGACCAGCGATTCCGGGTCGAGCGGCAGGCCGTAACTGTAGGAAAGCGCCCTGGCCTTGGCCGCGATGCTGCTGATCGGCGAGCCGTCATCGAGCGACAGCGCGATGTTCTCGGCTGCCGTCAGCGCCTCGAACAGCGAAAAATGTTGGAACACCATGCCGATGCCGAGCTTCTTGGCAACGCCCGGGCTGGTGATCCGCACCGCTTGACCGTTCCAGAAAATCTCGCCCGAATTGGGCTCCAGCGAGCCGAACAGCATCTTGACCAGCGTCGATTTGCCGGCGCCGTTCTCGCCGAGCAAAGCGTGGATTTCACCTTTGGCGATGTTGAGGTCGATATGGTCGCACGCTGTCAGCGTGCCGAATATCTTGGTCAGGCCACGAACCTCGAGCAGGTTCGCCCCATCATGATTTGCACTCACAGTGCCTCCCATCCGGATTACCGGACATGTTCTGTGTTCCCGCAAGCATCGTATGCGCGGCCGGCTCTCGTGCGAAAGCAGCACCCAACTTGAAAGAGCTTCAAGAATTTCAGCGGAAACTCAAGGGTAAAGATTAGCCTTCGTCACATAAGGATACGGCTGGCCGGCTTTTCGTGCAAACCATGCCCGCCGCTGCGGCAGGACGCTAAAAACCAAGGCAAACTGTCCTCAGGGAACCAGGATGGTCGTGCCTGTCGTTCTGCGTCCCTCGAGATCCTGATGTGCCTTGCCCGCGTCTTTCAGCGCGTAGCGCTGATTGATCTTGATCTCGACCGCACCGCTGAGCACAACCTCGAATAGCGCGGCGGCGGAGGCGTCGAGGTCCTCACGTTTTGCATTGTAGACGAACAGCGTCGGCCTGGTTGCGAACAGCGAGCCCTTCTGCGCCAGCAGCGACATCGAAAACGGCGGGATGGGTCCCGAGGACTGGCCGAAGCTGACGAACATGCCGAGCGGCTTGAGGCAGTCGAGCGAGGCCGGAAATGTGTCGTTACCGACCGAGTCATAGACGACGTCGCATTTCCCGCCGCCTGTGATTGCGGCCACGCCGGCGACGAAATCCTGTTCCTTGTAGTTGATGACATGAGCGAAGCCGTGTGCCTTGGCCAGTTCGATCTTGTCGGCAGAGCTGGCGGTGCCGATGACCGTCGCCCCGAGATGCTTCGCCCATTGGCCCAGAATGAGCCCGACGCCGCCGGCCGCGGCATGAAACAGGATCGTGTCGCCTGCCTTCACCTTGAAGGTCCGGCGCAAGAGATATTCCGCGGTCATGCCCTTCAGCATCATGGCGGCGGCCTGTTCGTCGCTGATGCCGTCCGGCACCTTGACGACCTTGCTGGCATCGATGACGCGCTCTTGCGCATAAGCCCCCGTCGTCACGGCATAGGCAATCCGGTCGCCCGGCTTCAGCCAGTCGATGCCTTGGCCGACTTCCAGCACCACGCCGGCGGCTTCGCTGCCGGGAGTGAGCGGAAACCCGCCGGGCGGCGGATAGAGGCCCGAGCGATGATAGACATCGATGAAGTTGAGACCGATCGCGGTATGCCTGACCAGGATCTGTCCCGAACCCGGCTGGCCGGGATCGGCGTCCTCATAGGTCAGGACTTCGGGGCCGCCATTGGCGTGGATGCGGATCGCTTTGGACATGGACGGGATTCCTTGAAGAGCGGCTGGTCAGGCCTTTTTGGCGCCGAGGTTTGGAAACAACTGCATGAGGCCACCAATGGTTGCAAGGTAGAGCCCGGAAACGGAAATGCCGATCTTGGTGAACGTGCTGACCTGCTCGCCCAGCACGCCGATCTGGTCGTAGAAAGCGGCGAGCGCCGCCTGCGCGAGCGCAAGCGCGCCGAAGGCGCACCACAACAGCGTCATGCCGAGATTGATCGGCCGCAGCCGCTCCACCCGCACCGGATGGATGAAGTTTATCGGGACAAAAGTCAGAATGCCGGCCACCACCACCACCGCGAAGGAAACCCATTGTCCCGGTTCGATGACGAACAGCGTGAACACCACCATGTTCCAGACCACGGGGAAGCCCTTGAAGAAATTCTCCTTCGTCTTCATGCCGGTGTCGGCATAGTAGATCGCGCTCGACACCACGATGATCGCCGCCGAAAGGAACGACAGGCCTTCGCCCATGAAGCCGCGCTGATAGAGCGCGAAGGCCGGGATCAGCACGTAGGTCACATAGTCGATAATGTTGTCGAGCAGTTCGCCGGACCAGGTCGGCAGGATTTCCTTGACCTCCAGCTTCCGGGCGATCGGCCCGTCGATACCATCGACGAACAGCGCCAGTCCGAGCCACCAGAACATGGCCGTCCAGCGCTCCTCGCTCGCCGCGACCAGCGACAGGAAAGCCAGGAACGAACCGGAGGCGGTCAGCAGATGCACCGAAAACGCGCGCGCCTGCGGCCAGGTGACCTTCTTCTTCGGCCGCGGAATCCGGTCGGTGATCTTCCCGGCGATCTTGCGGGCCTTTGTGTTCTTTCTCACGGACCCTGCCAATCCAGCTTGCAGATTTCGGCCGAGCGGCCTCCGAAATTCCAGTTGCGGCCAAAGGCCCGCATCTTGCTCTTGTCGGACCTCGCCACGATGATCTCCGGCGCGATCCAGTATTCGGAATTCGTGATCACCGTATCCTTCTCGCGGTCCTTGCCCGCGATTGGCGTGACTGCCCCGTCGATGATCTTCGGTATCTGGAAAATACGCGTCTTGTCCCGCGTTTCGTAGGTTATCGGCACCTGTTCGACGCCCAGGAATTTGCCGACCAGGATCGAGAGCAGCGACGTCGTCCCGCCGGCCTTGCCGGTAAAGATCTTGGTCAATGCCTTGACCGCGTAGACCGAGGCCCTGATGTCGATGAACAGGCCCGCGGTCCAGTTGCCGCGGCTCATGTAACCGGGGATTTCCATGATCAGCCCGAGATTGAGGCCGGAGAGGTCGACCTCGCCGAAATGGCCGGCGTCGATACGAAAACCCGCCCAGGTCTGGCAATAGCCCTCGGTCGGAGGATGACTGCCGAGCGACAAGACGCAAGGGCAAAAAACCGTGCAATTGCAGGAGAGTACGAGCTCTCCTTTCATTGCCCAGCTCTGATCTGCCATCGAATTTCCCCCCGTCATAGCGAGACTACTAGCAGCGCGGCTGCCCAGACAAGCAGTATCGCACCAGCCAGCCGGGTTGGAAGACTGCCCGTCGTCTGTTTTTCAATCAGGGTGAACACGCCGATCAGCGCCATCCAGAAGACATTCATCACGCCGACTGCGAACATCACCAGCATCAATGCCCAGCAGCATCCCAGGCACCAGATGCCTTGCGCGACGCCGAGCCGGAAGACGCGGATGGCTCTCGCGCTCCAGCTCGAAAACAGGATCGAGAACGGGTTCCGGCATTTCGTCAGACAGGCCTCCTTGAGGCCGCTGAACTGGTATAGGCCGGCAACCAGCAAGGCGAGCCCACCGGCAACGCCAAGCACCGGATCGAATATTCCCCCGGAGGCGGCGAATGCGTGGACGGCAAGTGTCAGTGCCGCAAACAGCATCGAGGCGGCAAGCCAGACATAGAGGTAGCCGGCAACCAGCACCAGTGGGTGGACGACTGGCTCCCCCTTGATCCGCGCCGTATCGGCGATCTCGCAATAAATTCGGATCATTGGCGCCGCGGATGGCAGCATCGCGGCGATCGCCATGAGAAACCACATGAGGATGAGCGCCATGGTACGCGGGCCGATGCTTGCGTCCAGCGGCGCCGGGGAAAGGCAGAGTGCGAAGAACCGTTCGAGGGCGGCCGGTAGCGGCAGTTGCGGCAAGTTACGCAACAAAGTGCCGCCAGGGGCGCTGATCTGGGCTTCGGCGCTACGAATAGCCATCGCGGCAAGCAGCAGCCAGGCCAGTGCGATGCTTGCACCGACGACGACGTTGACCGTCAAGCGTGGGTTGCGTGCGACGTTTGCCGTGGCGCGGCCGGCGCGATCGAGGTGGCTGAAATCGTCCTGTTGGCCGGTCATGACACTCGAATGGGCCGAATCGCCGCGTTGATCAAGCCGCATGATCTGCCCTATATGCGTCTCTCGACTGGCAGGTCTGATGGCCGCCTCGCACAGCAAGCCGGAAGCCGACCTTGGAGCATCAGGAAACAGCGCGGATACTGATCGCAGGCACGGGGCCGGCGGGGTTGATCGCTGCACTTGCCTTCGCCGATGCCGGCTTTCCGGTGACGATTGCCGGGCCTGAGGTTTCGGCTCCCGATGGCCGCACCACGGCGCTCATGACACCTGCCCTGAAGGTGCTCGAACGGCTGGGCGTGCTCCAGGACATCGGACCCAAGGCCGCACCGTTGAAGGTGATGCGCATTGTCGATGCGACCGGCCGGCTGATCCGCAGCCCCGTCGTCACTTTCCGCGCCGGCGAAATCGACGAGGAACAGTTCGGCCTGAACCTGCCCAACAGCGTCTTCGGGCCAGCGCTCGCCGGCAAGGTGGCCGCGCATTCCGGGATCGAATGGCGCAGATCGATGGTGAAGACCTGGAATCTCGGCGCCGCCAAAGCTCATGCCACGCTGGCCGACGGCAGCGAGATCGATGCATCGCTTGCGGTCGCTGCCGACGGCCGCCTGTCGCCGGCGCGCGAGGCGGCGGGCATCTCGACGGCGGCGCGCGCCTACCCTCAGGCGGCGCTCGTCCTCAATTTTGGCCATAGCCGCGAGCATGGCTTCACCTCTACGGAGTTCCATACCGAGACCGGCCCGTTCACGCAGGTTCCGCTGCCGGGCAATTGCTCCAGCCTTGTCTGGGTGGTCAAACCCGAGACCGCCAAGGAGCTTGCCGCGTTGGACGACGCAACGCTGTCTTTGCGGATCGAAAAACAGATGCAATCGATGCTGGGCCGGGTAACCGTGGAGCCGGGCCGCCAGATTTATCCATTATCGACGGTGACCCCTCTGCGTTTCGCGGCGCGACGGGTGGCGCTTGTCGGCGAAGCGGCGCACGTATTCCCGCCGATTGGCGCGCAAGGCCTCAACCTAGGCATCAGAGATATCGACGACCTGGTTGGAATCGCAGCGGAAAATCGCGGAGACCCCGGCGCTTCCAAGGCCCTCGCGGCCTACGATTTCAAACGCCGGCCTGACATCCTCGCGCGGAGTAGCGCGGTCAATCTGCTCAATGTGTCGCTTCTTTCCGATATGTTGCCGGCGCAGATGGCGCGTGGCGTCGGTCTCGGCGTGCTTGGTGGTTTTGCACCGCTTCGCGCCTTTTTCATGCGCGAAGGGCTGCGTCCGGGCAGCGGCTTCGCGGCGCTTGTGGGCGGCCTGCGGAAGCCGACGCGGCAGCCGTAGCGATTTTGCGGGCTGTGCCGCGGTATCGCGACGTTCATCAAAACCTTTGTTGCGCATTCCGCCTATTTTGAAGGCGCTCGGACGCTCGGGATTGAATTGATGCGGAGTCTGCGCCAAATAAAGTCAAGGAATTCAGTGGTGAGTACGATGAAAACGGCCAAATTCGCGATCGGACAGGTGGTTCGCCACCGGCTGTTCCCGTTCCGAGGCATCATTTTCGACGTCGATCCGCAATTCGCCAACACCGACGAATGGTACGAAGCCATCCCCGCCGACGTACGGCCACGCAAGGACCAGCCGTTCTACCACCTGCTCGCCGAGAATTCGGAAACCGAATACATCGCCTATGTCTCAGAGCAGAATCTGCTCGAAGATCAGTCGGGAGAACCCGTCCGCCATCCGCAAATCAAGGAAATGTTCGACAAGAAGCCGGATGGGCGTTACGCGCCGAAACGGCAGTCCAGGCACTGACTTCCGACCTACCGGGAACGACCAGACATGAAAAAAGCGGGGCATGACCCCGCTTTTTTTACTCTATAATGACCCGATGGCGGATCAGTTGGCGGTCTTCGCCTTGTCCTGCTCGTCCTTGAGCTTCTTGGCGAAGTCCTGGTTGTTCTTGGCGACGAAGTCCTGAAGCTTCTTCTGCCGGTCCTCGATGTCCGACTGCTGCAGCGGGGGGCCGTCATAGGCACCGCTGAAGCCCTGCAGCGCGATCTTGATCGGATTGGCCTGGTTCTGGAAATTGATCGAGGTCAGCGTGATCCCCTGCCCCTTCTTGAACGAAGCGACGAGCTGGTCGGTCAGCGGCACTTCGGCCACGCAACGATCCGGGAAGCAGATGACATAGTCGAGCTTCTGCGCTTTGCCGGCGTCGATCTGCAGGCCGATGCCGGGAGGCACGAGGCGGCCGGTCGGGACCGTCACCTGGAACACCTTGCGGTTCACCTTGCCCTTGAGCTCGATCAGGCTGACGCCGGTGACGAGCTGGCCGTTGCCAGCCGTGACGATGTTCTGGACGTTGCAGATATCGACGTCTTCCTGCTTGGTGCAGGCCTTGAACCAGCCCTGCGGAATCTGCGGCTGCTGCTGCGCGGAAGCAGACGGAAGTCCTGCGCAGAGAAAGCCAACCACGCCTGCGGCCATGACCGACAGGCGGTACGCGTTGCTGTTCAGGCTCGTCATGTCGTGCACTTCCTCTCAATGATCCCGGGACCGGCTTCTTCGTGCCCTGTGGTCCGCCTACCTGTTGCCAAAATGAGGCAACAGAATGACTTCGGACGGCGTGTTACACTGCAAGCGGTGTCGAATCCAGCCCGCCCACTTGTATTTCTTGATGACGCCATTGGCCGCCACGCAGTTGCCGCATGCTAGGGTGCGGACCGAATCATCAAGCCGACCTGTTAAGGAGACGGTCATGGGCCGCGTTCTTGTTTGGCTGGTCACCGCAATATCGTTTTTCACCCTGTCGTCGTCACCGGCGCTGTCGGAACCGAAATACGCGATCGCGATGCAGGGCGAACCGGCCCTGCCGCCCGACTATGCCCATTTCGACTACGTCAATCCCGACGCGCCGAAGGGCGGAAGCATCACCTATTGCGTCGTCGGCAGCTTCGACAATCTGAACCCTTTCATCCTCAAAAGCCTGCGCACGACGGCGCGCGGCATGATGGACACGATCTTCGGCAATCTAGTCTTCGAGCCGCTGATGCAGCGCAGTGCCGACGAGGCTTTTACCCTCTACGGACTTCTGGCAGACACCGCCGACATGGACCCCGAGCGCAAGAGCATCGAATTCCATCTCAACCCGAATGCCAAATGGTCGGATGGTCAGCCGGTGACGCCGGAAGACGTGCTGTTCACTTACGATGCCTATACGCAGAAAGGCCGGCCACCCTACAGCGATCGCATGGCCAGGATCGCCAAGCTCGAAAAGACCGGCGACCATAGCGTGCGCTTCACCTTCAACGACAAGGCCGATCGTGAGTTTCCGCTGATCATCGCGCTGACGCCGATCATCCCCAAGCACGCTTTCGACATAGATACTTTCGACAAGACGACGCTGAAGCCGTTGATCGGCAGCGGTCCCTACAGGATCGCGCAGGTGGCGCCTGGCCAGCGCATCGTCTTCAAGCGCAACCCCGACTACTGGGGCAAGGACGTTCCCGCCAAGCGCGGTTTCGACAATTACGACCAGATCACCATCGAGTATTTTCTCAACGCCAACGCCAAGCTCGAAGCCTTCAAGAAGGGCCTTTGCGCCATCGACGACGACGGCGATCCGGTGAAACGCGAGCGCGATCTCGACTTTCCCGCCTTCCATAGGGGCGACGTGGTTTCTGAAACCTTCGACACCGGCATTCCGCCCGTCGTGACCGGTTTTCTGTTCAACACGAGGCTGCCGAAGTTTTCCAACCCGGTGGTTCGGCGCGCACTCGGCATGCTTTACGATTTCGAATGGGCCAACAAGAATCTGTTCGGCGGCAAGTACACCCGCACGATGAGCTATTGGCAGAATTCCGAGCTTTCCGCGCTCGGCCATCCGGCTGACGACAGGGAAAAGGCACTTTTGGCGCCCTACCCCGGCCGCGTGCCGGCCGACGTCATGGACGGCACCTGGAAACCGCCGGTGACGGACGGTTCGGGCCAGGACCGCAAGGTGCTGAAGACCGCCTTCGATCTTCTGAAAAGCATCGGCTACCACGTGAACGATGGCACGATGCTCGATCCCGACGGTAAACCTTTCGGCTTTGAGATCCTGACCGCCTCGCAGGACGAAGAGCGTTTGGCCGGCATCTATCAGCGCACGTTGGAGAAGATCGGCATCAATGTCAGCATTCGCAGCCTGGACGGCGACCAGATCCAGTCGCGCAAGCAGCGTTTCGATTTCGAGGTGCTGATCGGCTCCAGCGGCTTCAACAATTCGTTGTCCCCTGGCATCGAGCAGATCGGGCGCTGGTCGTCCGCCGCGGCCAGGACCGAGGGATCGTTCAATCTCGCCGGCGTCGCCGATCCGGCGATAGATGCGGCCATCGACGCAATGCTGCGAGCCCGTTCGAAGGAGGATTACGTCGCGGCGGTTCGCGTTCTCGACCGGCTGCTGATCTCCGGCCATTACATGGTGCCGATGCAGTACAACACGCAGCAGTGGCTTGCTTACTGGAATTATCTGGAACATCCGCGAAAGACGCCCATATTCGGTTACCAGCTGCCGACCTGGTGGCGCAAACCGAACTGAAAATCCGGAGATAGAGATGAGCGAAGCGAACGCCATAACCGTCGATGTGGTGTCGGACGTCGTCTGCCCGTGGTGCTTCATCGGTCAGAAACGGCTGGACAAGGCGGTCGCCGCGGCCGGAGATGTCGAAGTGCATATACGCTGGCGGCCGTTCCAGCTCGATCCGACCATTCCGCCGCAAGGCAAGGACCGCCGCGAATACATGCTGGCCAAGTTCGGCAGCGACGAGCGCATTCGCGAAATTCATACCCGCATCGAACCACTTGGCGAGGCCGAGGGCATTTCCTTTGCCTTCGACGCCATCAAGGTGGCGCCGAATACGCTCGACGCGCATCGGTTGATACGCTGGGCCGGTGCCGCCGGCGAGGACGTTCAGAACCGGCTGGTGCGCCGCCTGTTCCAGCTGAATTTCGAGGAAGGCGTCAACATCGGCGACCACACCGTGCTGGTCGAAGCTGCCCGCGAGGCCGGCATGGACGCCTCGGTCGTTGAAACGCTCTTGCCGAGCGATGCCGATGTCGAGGCGGTTCGAACGGAAATCGCCACCGCTTCGCGCATGGGGATCACAGGCGTGCCGTGCTTCCTGCTCGAGGGGAAATATGCCGTGATGGGCGCGCAGGACGCGGACACGTTGGCTGATGCGATCCGTCAGGTCGCGGCCGCCAAGGCGCGTGGGGAGTTGGAGAAGGCCGGCTGAGGCCAGCTCCCTCCGCCGACAACATGAGCGGACGCTGTCTCACTATCATTTCAGCCTTGCTGACGAAAATCCGTGGCCGTTGGGCGCCGGTGCAGGTCGACTCCTTGGTCGACGGAGAGTGATCTTGCACGCCAAACTGTTTCCGTAGCGCCACCTGGCGACGTCGCTCCGGCAAGGACGACGACATCAAGGAATCAGACGTCAAGGACGGCGTGCTTTCCGGAGTTTTGGTCTGTGCTCAATAAGAAAATCCGCCAGCCCAAACGTTTTTTGATTCACAAAGCCGTGTACGAAGCTTCCCTTGGGGAAGGTGGACCGCAGCAAGGTTCGTGGGTTCCAACAGACTGAAATCAATAGAAATTTCCGGATCTTTGTCAGTCGTTTCGATGGCAATCCAACCATCGATCTGTTGCCTCGGGGCAACGGCCGCGGCGGCAATCCGGTCGGCCGGGTTTAAAATTAAGAGAAAATGATCAATTGGTGTTACCATCCGTAACAAAACAAAAAAGGTTTGGGCGGGATCGTGATTCGGATCGGCAGACGATCGCAAGAGTCAGTACCGGATGGACTACACCGCGACGCCGCAGGGCAGTCGTATTTGACGCCGGTATCATCGATGCGCAATTTCTGGGGGCTCATGCGAGCCTACTGGGTCTCGGACCGCTGGAAGGAAGCCTGGACGCTGACGCTGGTGATCGCGTTGCTCACCGCGCTGTCCAGCAAGGCCAGCGTGTGGTTCGCCGTGGCTTCGGGCGAATTGGTGAATTCGATCGCCTTCCTGCACGACGCAGCCAACACCCGCCCGCTGGAGACAATCCTGACCAACGCCGGTGTACTGGTACTGCTGGTCCTGCTCAAGGATGCCGGCTTTACCGGTATACGCAATCTCGTCTCGGCAACCTTGCACCGCAAATGGCGTGGCTGGCTGAACGACCAATTCAACCAGGCCCTGCTCGACGGCAACCATACCCATTTCCATGCTCAACATGGTTCCGCGGACGGCGGCATCGTTGCGCCCGACAATGTCGACCAGCGCATCCAGGAATCGATCAAGGACATGACCGGCGGTGCGATCGGCCTCGCCATGGGCGTGCTGGGCTTGGCGACTTCGCTCTACTTTATCGGCCAGAACCTGCTGCAGTCGTCCGTGGAGGTCAAAGGTCTGGAGTTCCTTGGCAGCTATGGCAGCGCTATTCTCGCCCTTCTCGCAGTCGCCACTTACGTGCCCCTCAATACCTGGATCGCAGTCAAGCTCGGCAGCCTGCTGGAACGTCTCAATATTCGCATGCAGAAGGCAGAGGGAAGCTATCGTAGCGAACTGACGACATTTCTGCGCCGCAGTTTCCATGTCGCCGCCTCACATGGCGAGGGCGTGCAGAAAATGATGCACGACCGGCTCTATGTCGACATCGATCGCACCTGGGGACGGCTGAATGTCGTTAACACCAGCTATATGTCGTTCGAGCTGATCTACAACTTCGTCGGCGCCCGTATCGTAGCCTATGCTCCAGGCCTGGTGCCGTTCATCCACAGCCGCTTGGACTATAAAGGCTACATCACCGGCTCCGAAATGGTGGCCCAGCTCATCAGCCAGTGTTCGTGGTTTATCCATGTCATGCCCGCCATCGCCACGCTTCGCGCCAACAGCCAGCGTGTGACGGAGCTCGCCAACGCGATCGAGAATGTCCAGCACCCACAGGAATTCTACAGCCAGAGCGGCCGTTCCGACTTCCACTACGCCAGCCAGAATCCGGTTTTCGGCCTGACCATCCAGAAGCTGGAGCTGGCGCATCAGGGCGAGGACGCGACGCCCTTCCTCAGCTCCGCCAACCTGCGCTTCCGGCGCGGCGAATGGACCTTCCTGAAAGGTGAATCCGGTTGCGGCAAGACCTCGCTGATCAAGGCGATCAACGGCCTGTGGCCCTATGGTCGCGGCACCATCGTCTTCCCCGAGGGCGTGAAGAGTTTTTATGCCGCCCAGGAGGTCAAGCTGCCGCAGGTGTCGCTGAAGCAGCTGGTTTGCCTGCCGGGCTCCGAACGCGACCATGGCGATGCCCAGGTCGCGTCGGCGCTGCACAAGGCTGGCCTTGGCGATTTCATCGAACACATGGCCAATGAAAGCCGCGAGGGCAAAAGCTGGGATCAGGTCCTGTCGGGCGGCCAGAAACAGAAGCTGGTGGTGGCTCGTATCATACTGCAACAACCGGGACTGTTGTTCCTCGACGAGGCGACCGGTGCTCTCGACCCTGACGGCAAGATTGCCTTCCACCAGGCCATCAAGGACAACTGCCCCGATGTGACGGTGATCAGTGTCATGCACGAAGCCGTGGCACCGAGATCGGCTGCCGGCACCGAGTTCTACCACTCGATGGTCCTGATCGCCGACGGCGTCGCCACGAAGAAGCCGCTCGCCCCGAGTCTGCCCCTCGAACTCACCACGATCCTGGCCCAGCCAAGGCCGGTCGAGGACAAATGGACGCGTTTCTCGCGCCGGCTGAAGCAGAAATAACGATGACATCACCGGGACTTGCCGCGTCAAACGGCGGACGGTGATCACAGTCTTGCGATCAGCGCCGTTCGGCACTGTTTTCCTCCCTCACCGCGATTGACTCGGCAAGGCGCGCTCCTATGTTGCGCCGGCTTGCAGACAGTCAAAAGCGAACCCGCAAGCGGAAAGGTCACCGCGCCATGCCTGGCGACAGTCACAGTCGAACGCAACCGCCGTCCGCCTAGACGTGACCTGAATGGTTCATGTCCTGCCGGACGGCAAGGAGTGAGCCATGAACGCTTTTTTCCCGGTAGCGGACGACGAGGCCGTCGCCATCGCCCGCATCCTTGCCAATGACCACGTCGCCGACGTTGTCGAGGCGCTCAATCATGAATCGCGCGAAACCGCGACGGAGCTGCTTTGCGCCGTACCCTTCGAACGGCTGGTCGAGATCTTCGATCAGCCTGAGCTCGAGAGCGCGCCCGAACTGGCGGAGGCCCTGCCCCGTCCCAAGGCGAGTAGGCTGCTCACCGCCATGTCCGTCGACCGTGCGGCCGACATCCTGCGCGAGCTCGACGAGCCGGCACGCTCCGAGCTGCTCGGCGCACTGGCCCCGCCGCTGCGCGCGACCCTGCTTTCCATTCTGGGCTATCCCGAAGGCAGCGCCGCCTCGATCATGACGACGGAGTTCGTCAGCGTTCCCTCCGACTGGACCGTCGGGCGCACGCTCGATTACATCCGCAAGGTCGAGCGGACGCGCGAGACCATCTATGCAATCTACATCGTCGATCCGCAGACACACCTCCTGGTGCGGTCGACGGGTTTACGCCGGCTCATCACCGGTGAGCCTGATGACTCGATCCTGTCGGTGGCGCCCGACCGCATGCCGGTGACGGTCAGCCCGCTGACCGACCGCGAAAACCTGGCGCAGACGATCTCCAAATACGATTTGCTCGCCGTTCCGGTGGTCGACCACGGCAAGATTCTCGGCATCGTCACCATCGACGACATCATCGACACGATGATCGAGGAGACCACGCAGGACGTGCATCGCTTCGGCGGCATGGAGGCTCTGGACGAGCCGTATATGAAGATGAGCTTCCTCGCCATGATCAAGAAGCGTGGCGGCTGGCTCTGCGCGCTGTTCATCAGCGAGATGCTGACGGCCAATGCGATGCAAAGCTATGAGGGCGAGCTGGAGAAAGCGATCGTTCTCACGCTGTTCATCCCGCTGATCATGAGCTCCGGCGGCAATTCCGGCTCGCAGGCGACATCGCTGGTCATCCGCGCGCTGGCGCTGCGCGAGATCGGCCTTCGCGACTGGTGGCGGGTGGCGTTGCGCGAATTGCCCACCGGCCTCGTGCTTGGCGCCATGCTCGGCGTGGTCGGCGTCTGCCGCATCGTGCTCTGGCAATATATGGGCTTCTACGACTATGGCCCGCATTGGCCGCTGATTGCCGCGACGGTTGGTGCTGCACTGGTCGGCATCGTCACCTTCGGCTCGCTGTCGGGATCGATGCTGCCGTTCGCCCTGAAACGGATCGGTTTCGACCCGGCCAGCGCATCCGCGCCGTTTGTCGCCACGCTGGTCGATGTCACCGGACTGGTGATCTATTTCTCGGTGGCGCTGGTCATCCTGCGCGGCACGTTGCTGTAGCGGTTGGACTGCAGCCGCCGGCCAAGGCTGGCGGCGGCGCGTCAGACGCGCTCGCCGTCCTTCACCCGGTAGGTCGGCTTGTACATGGTGACGAGCTCTTCGGCTGCGGTCGGGTGCACGGCCATCGTGCGGTCGAAATCATCCTTGGTCAGCCTCGCCTTCAGTGGGATGCCGAGCAGCTGTGCCATTTCGCCGGCATCCGGCCCCAGTATGTGAGCGCCGAGAACCCTGCGCGAAGCGCCGTCTACGACCAGCTTGATCAGCATCTTTTCGTCACGGCCCGACAGCGTATGCCGCATCGGCCGGAAGCTGGCGCGGTATATTTCGATATCGGCGAAGCGCTTGACGGCTTCGTCCTCCGACAAGCCGACCGTGCCGATTTCTGGTTGCGAGAAGACGGCGGTCGCGATCGTGTCGTGGTCGGGCGCCGTCGGATTGCCCTTGAACGCCGTCTCGACGAAGCACATCGCTTCGTGAATCGCCACCGGCGTCAGTTGCACGCGGTTGGTGACATCCCCGATTGCCCAGATGTTGTCGATGTTGGTGCGGGAATAGTCATCGACCTTGATCGCACCCGTCGCGGCGGTCATCTCGATGCCTACGCCTTCCAGCCCCATATTCTCGGTGTTGGGGATACGGCCGATGGCCAGCATCACCTGGTCGACCGTCAGCACCTGCCCGCTGATGAGCTGCGCGTCGAGCCGCCCGTCCGGTCGCTTGCTGACCGATTCGGAGACGGAATGGCAAAGGATTTTTATCCCCTTCTTTTCCATCGTCTCATGCAGCGTGCGCCGCAGGTCCATGTCGAAGCGGCCAAGAATTTCCTTGCCGCGATAGACCAGCGTGGTGTCTACGCCGAGGCCGTGGAAGATATTGGCGAACTCGACCGCGATATAGCCGCCGCCCTCGATCATGATCGCCTTCGGCAGTTCCTTAAGGTCGAAAGCCTCATTGGAGAAGATGCAGTGTTCGTGGCCGGGCAGTGCCGGATGCGCCGCCGGACGGCCGCCGGTGGCGATCAGGATCTGATCGGCGGTGACGGTGCGGTCCTCGCTCAGGAGATGGATCACGTGCGGGTCGACGATCATCGCCCGCGAATGAAAGGTCTCGCCGCCCGAGCCCTCGACGTTCTTCTTGTAGATCGCTTCCAGGCGGCTGATCTCGCGGTCCTTGTTGGCGACCAGCGTCCGCCAGTCGAAACTGGCGTCCGGCACCGTCCAGCCATAGCCGGCGGCGTCCGCGAAATGCTCGGGAAATTGCGAGGCATAGACATAGAGTTTCTTGGGCACGCAGCCCCTGATGACGCATGTGCCGCCGAAACGGTACTCTTCGGCGATGCCGACGCGCTTGCCGAGCGCCGCCGCGACCCGCGCCGCCCTCACCCCGCCGGAGCCGCCGCCGATGACGAAGAGGTCGTAATCATAACCGGCCATGAAGCGGCTCCTTGAACGCAAAAAATGTGAGTGACAGGTAGGCCGCAAACCACCAAAAGAAAAGCCCGGACAGGCCGGGCTTCATAGATGGCCGCAAAGGCCGCGTTTGAAATGCAGGATCAGTTCTGCGTGTCGTCGGCAGGAGCCGACCCGTCCGCGGGCGCGGCGCCATCCGCCGGGGCAGCATTGTCGGCCGGAGCGGCGCCATCGGCGGCGGGCGCAGGCGCAGCCGGCGCCTTCGCTTTTGCTGCCGCCGCCAGCGTTTCGCCGACCTGCTGGGCAAGATCGCGAGCTACGCCGTTCTGCCAGATGTCGGCGGCCTTGACGAGGTCGCGCGTCACGGTCGGGCCGCTATCGAGCAGCTTCTTGCCGGACTCGGAGCTGTAGAAGGCCGCGATGTCGGTGAGTTCCTTTTCGGAAAATACCTTCGCATAGGCAAGAGCCGCTTCCTTCTCGAGATCCGCGCGGCGCGAGGCCATCGCCAGCGCCTTCTCGTTGATCGTCTTGCCGATCAGCTCCTGCATGTCAGGGTTCTTCTGGATGAGCTGCGATTCGAGCGCCGCGGCGGCCTGCGGCAGGATGTTGTCGAACGGGTCGGTCGCGTGGATCGCGGCAACAGCGGCGCGTGCGGCCTTCAGATGCGATTCCGTGACGTCCTGCGCGAAGACAGGCGAGGAGAACGCGAAGACGGCCGAAGCCGCCACGAGGACGGAAAGACGGCGAACCCGGTTATGCAACATCATGATCGATAGAACTCCCTGGTTTTCGGGCGGCATGGACAGTTTCGATACCGTCGCCGCCGGCGATGATGGCCGCTGACGCCAGCCCGATGAAAAGACCATGCTCGACCACGCCAGGAATGGCGTGGAGAGCATTCGAAAGCGCTCTTGTATCCGGAATGCGGCCAAAAGATGCATCGAGGATAAAATGGCCGCCGTCTGTAACAAAAGGCTGGCCTCCCGTCATCCTCAATTTCACCGGACCGGAAAGGCCGAGATTTCCAGCCGCCACGGCCACGGCGATCTCGGTCGCGCGCAGGCCGAACCGGTTGACTTCGATGGGAAGAGGAAACCGGCCGAGCGTCTCGACCATCTTCGAACGGTCGGCGATGACGATCATGCGCTGCGAGGCCGCGGCCACGATCTTCTCGCGCAGCAATGCGCCGCCGCCGCCCTTGATCAATGTCAGCTCCGGGTCGACCTCGTCGGCGCCGTCAACGGTGAGATCGAGCTCGGGTGTTTCCTCCAGCGTCGACAGCGGCACGCCGAGTTCGCGGCACAGCGCAGCGGTGCGTTCCGAGGTTGGCACGCCTGTTACGGTCATGCCGGAGGCAACTTTGTCGGCCAGCAGCCGCACGAACTCCTCGGCGGTGGTGCCGGTGCCGATGCCGAGCCGCATGCCGTCGCTGACATGGGCAAGGGCCGCCCGCGCGGCCTCGACCTTCAATTGTCTGGCATCCATACTGCTTGCTGCCCCGAAACCTGATGCATGTCGCCCAAAAGTGACCTCGGTTCTGGGAAAACGACATGCATGAAACAAAGACCCAAAGCGCGTCGCATGAGTCCGTTTCGACGCGACGCGCTTTGGCGTTTCGGGCTCCTAGCATTTTTGCAGGCCGGGTCAAAGCCCTCGCCGGCGGCGCCACCAGTCTGCTTGCCTTAGCGCGTCGCAGCCGCTATCGCCTGCCGATGCACAAACCTGCTCAGGATGGATCATGAGTCGCCCGATCATCGTGTTCGACCTCGATGGAACGCTGATTGACACGGCGCCGGACCTGCTCGACAGCCTCAACCACAGCCTGGCGGCCAGCGAACTGGCGGCCGTCGACGAGGCCGGCTTCAAGCGCTTCGTGGGCCATGGCGGCCGGGTGATGATCGAACGGGCGCATGCCGCGCAGCAACGATCCCTCAAGGTCGAGGAGCACGACCGGCTGCTGAAATTGTTCCTTGATCACTACACCGACAACATTCCGGGCAAATCCCGCCCCTACCCCGGCGTGATCGAGGCGATCGCCCGTTTTGAGAAGGCCGGCTATCTGCTGGCCATTTGCACAAACAAATACGAAGCCAATTCGCTGGCGCTGATCGAGGCGCTCGGCCTGACCAGGCATTTCGCGGCAATTGCCGGACAGGATACGTTCGCGTTCCGCAAGCCCGATCCGCGCCACCTGATCGAAACCATCAAACTGGCCGGCGGCGATCCGCACCGCGCCTTGATGGTCGGCGATTCGCAAACCGATATCGACACCGCCAAGGCCGCCGGCATTCCTGTCGTCGCCGTCGACTTCGGCTACACCGACCGTCATGTGCGCGAGTTCGAGCCCTCGGCCGTGATATCGCATTTCGATGCATTGACGCTCGATCTGGCGCGAGGGCTGATCGGCGCCGCCGCACACTGAGCGCCGGCGATGAAAATCTCTCCTGAACGGGCCATGGCGGGACCGCAAATCCGATCTGTGCGGGAACACCAGACACTGCCTTGACTTAACGGGCCGGCCTCCCTTATATCGCGGCTCGCTTGGCCTTCGGGCAACGAGCGGGCGATTAGCTCAGCGGGAGAGCACACCCTTCACACGGGTGGGGTCGCAGGTTCAATCCCTGCATCGCCCACCATCCAACTTGAAGAAATCGTTGGATGTTCGGCCGCGACCAAATTCTCTTGAAAGCTTGCTGGCACGGAAGGCAAAAGGTTACTGGGACGAAAGACAAATGTCGGCCCGGGTCGAACGGTTCCTTGCCCTCCGGAACCAACCGATACACCAGCGAGTTTCCCTCGGTCGAAACCTGAGGGAAAACCATGTCCAGATTTCTGCTTGCGACCTCCGTCGCCGTTCTTCTCTTCGCCGGGCCCGCTTTTGCCGCGGATGAAAATCCGCTGCCGCCACCCAATGCCAAGAAGCTGTCGGAGATCATCGCCAAGGTCGAGCAGCGTAACGGATTTCGCTACGTGAAAGAGGTCGACTGGGACAAGGACGGGTACACCGTCACCTACTACACCTCGGACAAGGCAAAGGTCGAAATCGTCTTCGATCCTGTGACCGCCGAACCAAAATAGGGTTCGTAGGACATCTCCGTCACGAATGCGCTACCTCTGCGCATTCTCAACGACGAAACGGGCGCCCAAATTGTCCATCCTGGAGTATGTTATGCGCCGGCGCGGGGCCGCGCCTTGGGCAGTCCTGTTGGCTTGGGGGCCATGATGCGATGTTTCGTTAGAACCTGTTTTCTGTCTGTGCTCGCCATCGTCCTAGTCGGCGCCGTTCTTGGAACCGTTCCGGCACAGGCCGACGGGCCGTCCTTCGACTGCGCCAAGGCTGCTTTGCCTGCGGAAAAAACGATCTGCGCCGACCCGCAGCTGTCGGCGATCGATTTGCTGGTTTCAAAGGCGTACAGGGGATTCGAGCCGGCGTTCGGCGGCGACAAGCGCAAGATTGCGCGCTGGCTGATCGCTGACCGCAATGCCTGCAAGAGCGATACGGCCTGTATCGTCAGCGCGCTCAACAACGCCTTGCAGACCTATGGAAATACGCCGTCCTGGGTCCAGGACTACAACATCGCGCTGATTGGCAAGAAGGCGCTCGAAGCCGCCCGGCGAAACCCCGGGCATATCGATCAGCCCCTGCCTTCGGCGATCGGCCAATGCGCGTCGACGCACATCGAGACGCTGACCACGCGGCTTGGCGACGACCCGCTGGAAACGGCCACTCCCGAAGCGGGCAGCGCGGCCACGTTCACCAATGGTGGCGGCGCAGTCTCCTATGATCGCGAGGCTGGCTTGGCCGCCTCGAAGGTCGGCGAACCCGTCATCATGTGCTTGATCTCGATTCCCAGGGACTGCCCCAAGGACGACGACCGTGGCCGGGTCTTTTATTCCGTCGACCCCGTCGCGAAAGGCTCCTGGGCTCTGCCGGATTCGCAGCATATGTGCGGCGGCGCCTGAGCAGTGGGTTTCATCCGTCAGCATCGGGGCCATCACGCTGGCAGTCTTTGTTTCCCCTTGCGTCAATTCGCCATTGATGGCTGATTGTAGGATGAACGGGCTTCACGGGGGTGGGCTTGTCGACTGCGAAGCACGTGATGAAGCGCGTCCTGATGATGCTCGCCGGCTACCTCGTCGCCATACTGGTTGGCCTGATCGCCGTGGTGGCGATCTATGCCGCACTGAGTTCCCTGCCCGGCGCGCCCGCTTATTTCGACCTCATGGGCGTCTCGCCGATCGCGGCCTTGGTTGTGCCGCCGCTCGGCATGTTCATCTATTTCCTGACGGTTGTGCTGACCGCGCCGCAGACGCTGATTTTCGCGCTGATCGCAGAGTTCTTCTCCTTGCGCACCGCCCTGCTGCACATGCTCTTCGGCGCCGCCGCGGCGGCCGAATCTGGCCGGGCGCGGCGGAGGACGTGGATCCGGAGCGCTGGGCCGACATCGGCATCATCGCCGCCGCCGGTCTGGTGGCCGGGCTGGTCTATTGGCTGATCGCCGGGCGCGACGCCGGTTTCCGGCGCCCGCTGTCGGAGCGCGATCGACTAGCTCGAGGGTGAGCGCACCGCCTCGGTTGCGTCCATGGCCTGCTTCAGCCGCGAGTCGCGGTCGTAGACGTCGCTGAAATACTCGACCTTGCCGGACATGTCGGGCCAGGCGGTGAAATAGGCGACATAGACCGGGATCTTGCGGGTCACATCCTCGGTCGAATGTCCGTGCTTCAGCTTCTCCGCGATATAGTCGACCGAGGTGCCGAGCACCGCCGCCGCCATGCCACGCGGATCCTGCAGGCGCACGCAACCATGGCTGAGCGCGCGCATGTCCTGCTTGAAGAATGATTTCTGCGGCGTGTCGTGCATGTAGATCGCATGCTTATTGGGGAACAGGATCTTCAATTCGCCCAGCGCATTGGCTTCGCTCGGCTGCTGGCGCACATTGTAGGGAATGTTGGCGCCATATGCGCCCCAGTTCACCGCCGACGAAGGGATGCGCTTGCCGCGTGAATCCGTCACCTCGTAACCGGCCCGGTCGAGATAGCCTGGATCGCTGCGCAACCTCGGCAGCATTTCGTTGACGATGATCGACTGCGGCACGCCCCAATAGGGGTGGAAATCGACCTGCTTGATCTGGTCGTAGAAGAAGGCCGTCTGGTTGGTGACCCGGCCGACCACGGCGCGCGTCTTCAGCTTTTCCTGGCCATCGTCGATGTAGCTTGCGGTGAAGGCTGGCTGGTTGATGAAAACACGCGGGCTGCCGAGGTCGGATGGCAGCCAGCGCAACTCTTCCAGCGCCACCTGAACCTTGAGCAGCCTGTCGGCCTTCGACGTCCCGGCCAGTGAGGCGACGGTGCGCGGTCCGATGACGCCGTCACCCTTCATGCCTTCCTTCTGCTGCACCGCCTTGATGAGCGGGACCAGTTCGGGAACATAGACTTCGCTGGTTGCCAGCCGCGACAGCACCTCGCCATAGGTGCCGCCCATCTCGTCGTCGAGATTGCGCGCGATCAGCGACAGGAGCTTCGGCAGTTCGGGGCTGGTTTCGCCTGGCTTCAGCAGCAGCTTGGGATCGACGACGATCTCATTCTCGGCGCTCGCCTGCAGCGATTCCAGTTCGACGCGCAGCGCCTGATACTCCGCATTCTGCGGATGGCGCGATTCCAGATAGGTGCGAACTTCCTGTGTATGCGCCAGTGTCTTCAGCACGCCGACCATGTCGAGCGGCTTGGCCGGGAAATCGTAGTAGCCGGTCATGCGATTTGGCTCGACACGGCCATTCTGGGCGTCATGGGCGTAACGCAGGACACGTGCCGACAGCGCCATCTCGAAACGGACGAGTTCCTTCAACTTGGTTGCGTCGTCTGTCGAGGTCGAACTGACGGCTGGCACGTCGACCGTGTAGTCGGCAGGCGTGAGGCCGTAGCTGGCAGCCTCGCCAAGCACCCGCACGGCATCTTGCGCACGGTTGTTGGGGCTGGTTCCGCTCACCCAGATGAAATCCGGATTGGCCGAGTAATAGGCGATCAGCGCCTTGGCGATGTCGGGCTCGGCATAGAGTTCGTAGTCGCTGAGGCCGGCAATGGCTTCGTGGAAGGCAGCACCGGTGGCCGAAGGAACGAACGCGGCGTCCTGCGGCGTCGCCGGTTGGGGCGCTGCGGACAGCGTCGAGAAGTCGACGCGCACGAGCTTGTCGGCCTTGTAGGTATAGTAGGACGGACCGCTGATCCTCACGCCGCCGCCGGCCGGCGCCTTCGGTTTGTACTTTGGCGGAGGAGGTGGAAACTCACCCTTCGGCTCATGCCTGATGCCGCCGCCGAACAGCATGTCGAAAAGCCCTTGCGCCCCTGCCTGAGGCATGCCGAAAGCCAGCGTCGCCGTAATCGCCACAAGCGGCATCACGGTTGCTTTTTTACCGAGGAATTTCATGGATCACCCGCTCCGGTCGCAACCGGTTCCCGTTCCGCACGCTAAACCGTCCCGCTAACCGCATGGCGGATGTAAGGCGCGACTATACCGATTCATACCGATTTCGTTAAGCTTTCATAAATTTCGGCGGGCCTGTTGCAGAACGGTTTCACAACATCGTGACGGCTGGAGCGGGGGCGTTTCCGCTCCAGCCCGGAGGACCCGTGGAAATCAGGCGTTTGCGCCGCCGTCGATGGTCAGCGCGGCTCCGGTGACGAAACGGCCCCTCCGGTCCGGAGAGCCAGGCAACCATGCGGCGATATCCTCCGTATTGCCGAATCGCGGGTCGACGGTGGCCGGGGCAATGACCGCCTGGAAGACCATGGCCGGCAGCGTCGACGCGTGACAAACACCGTTCGTTGTGCTCGAAATCCGCCTTGCCAGCAAAAAACCTGCGGCCGGGAGGGACGACGTGAAAAAGGGATATCGCGAGCTGCTGGATGAGGCCAATGCCGAGATCGAAGTGGTTTCGCCCGAGGAAGCGGCAGGACTGCTTGAAGATGAAGATACCATTTTCGTCGATCTGCGAGATCCTCGAGAGATCGAACGCGATGGCAGAATTCCCGGCGCCAAGCATGTCACTCGTGGCATGTTGGAGTTCTGGATCGATCCCGAAAGCCCCTACCACAAGTCCTTCTTCGCTTCCGGAAAAAGCTTCGTCTTCTTCTGTGCCGGCGGCTGGCGGTCGGCCTTGGCCACCAAGACGGCGCAAGACATGGGGCTTTCGCCGGTCAAGCACATTCTCGGCGGCTACACGGCCTGGAAGGCAGCGGGATTGCCCGTAGAGCCCGGGGAAAAGAAGAAATAGCCTGAATGCCGCTCAGTGGAGCAGCGACGGCCCGCGCTGCGTGGTCACGAAGCCGACGGCGCGCTCAACCACGCCCTTGTCGGCCAGAATGCGGCGATGGCCGAGCCCATCGGCCCAGTGCAGCCGCACATGGTCGCCGGCGCCGGCATAGCGCCTTGCATGTTCAGCCGGCACTTCCCGGTCGTCAGGGGCGTGGATGACCAGCGTTGGCACGGGCGCCTGGGCGAGCTGGCGGTCGCCGGTGAATTCATGCAGCGGCCGGCCGGAGAGATATTCGACGCGGTCGGCCATGGCGACCTGCGAGCGGGGGCCGACATTGAGCATGCGGCTGAAGTCGGCGAAGATTGCCGGCAGCGAGCTTGGCGCCGCGATCAGCACAAGACGTGCGGCCGCCAGCGGCGGGATGCCCTTGACGGAGCCGGCGATGGCATTGGCGGCAACGGCGCCGCCGAAGGAATGGCCCACGGCGGCCACGAACGGCCCGAACCATTGGCCCGCCACTCTTGCGGCTTCGACAGCGTTGACCATGTTCAGGTGCCTGCCCTGCGAATGACCATGACCGGGAAGATCGAGCGAGACGACCCTATGGCCGGCAGCGCGAAAACCTTCGATTAGCACGCGCATATATTCGGTACGTGAACGCCAGCCATGAATGACGAGAACGGCGCCGGCCGGCTCGCGGCCCGGTTCGGGGCGGAATTCATGCACCATGACGCAGCCGGTCGCGGTCTTCAGCCGGTGATGCCGCGCCTCGGCCATGAACTCCGCGGCGCGGTCGATGGCGCGGCGCTCGCCGTCGGTCAGCGTCCTGGTGCTTGGCGTACGGCAGAACAATTCGAAAGCCGCGCGCCCGGTGATGCGCGGCGCGACATGTTCGGCCGCACCGAACACACCTCGGATGACCTTCAGCCCGAATGATGCCATAGTCAGAATCCATCCATACGTTCAAGCATGAACATAATAGTTCAAAGATGAACAATAAACAAGAGCTACCCTGGGACAACCCGCGCTTTCGCAACTGGGTCGCGGTGGCGCGCGCCTGCCATGTGCTGGAGCGCACGCTGGCGGTGAAACTCGCGCCGCTCGACCTGAAGCCGGCGCAGCTCGACGTGCTGATGAACCTCTACCGCCATCCCGGCATGTCGCAGCACGACCTTGCCCGCAAGCTGCTCGTCGGCCGCTCCAACATCACCATGCTGTTGCCGCAGCTCGAGACGCGTGGCCTGCTGCGGCGCGAAGGCGATGACAAGGACAAGCGCATCTTGCGGCTTACGCTGACCGAAGCCGGCGAGGCGCTGCTGATGCAGGCGCTGAAAGTGCATATGGCGCTGATCGAGAAGGCGATGAGCCAGTCGACGCCGGAGCAATGCGACATGATCGGCGAGCAGATGCGCAAGATCTATGAGGTGCTGAACGAGGCGTGATCGCCCTTTCAGTCGATCACCACATCGACTTCTTCGCCCGCTCCGGCCATTCCCTGTCGTAGGTTTCGCCGTCGATATTCTTGCGGCTGGTGATTTCCAGGATCTTTCCGGGTGTCGGCAGCGACTTCGGGTCGACATGTCTGGCCGGGTTCCACAGTTCCGACCGCACGATCGCCCGGGCGCACTGGAAATAGACCGAATCGACATCGATCATCGTGACCGAACGCGCCGGCTTGCCGTCGACCATGAAGGACGCGCACAGCGCCGCCTCCGTGGTGATATGCGCCCGGCCGTTGATGCGCAGCGTCGTGCCGGAGCCCGGCACCAGGAACAGCAGGCCGACGCGCGGGTCGCGGATGATGTTCTTCAACGAATCGGCACGGTTGTTGCCGCGCCGGTCCGGCATCATCAGCGTTTTCGCATCGACGATACGCACGAAGCCCGCGAGATCGCCGCGCGGCGAACAGTCCAGCCCCTCCGGACCGCTGGTCGCTAGTGCGACGAAGGGCGAGGCTTCGATAAAGGCGGCGTATTCGGGGATGACATGGTCGAGTTCCTTGACCACGGAGGCTTCGCCGGGCAACCCGTAAAGGGCTTCGAGTTGTTCGACTGTGGTGATGACCGACATTTTCCGTCTCCCGATCCGCCGCGCCTACTCCCGATCGATGACGTTTTGACGACGCAACGGCGGCTAACGATCGCGGCTCAAGCCTTTCTCGGCGAGTTCCGCGAGATAGACGCTCCAGCGTGCGTCCTTCTCGTGGCCAAGCGTGTGCAGGTAATTCCAGGTGAAGATGCCGGTGTCATGGAAATCGTCGAATGTGATGCGCACGGCGTAATTGCCGACCGGCTCGATCTTCAGGATGGCCACATCGCGTTTGCCGGGGACCGTCACCCTCTGTTCCGGCGAATGGCCCTGTACTTCCGCGGAAGGCGACGCCACGCGCAGCAATTCCGCCGGCAGCTCGAACGGCTGATGGCCCGGAAACGTCACAGTGAGCAGCTTGCGGTCCCTGGAGACCCTCAGTTCTTTTGGCGCTGTCATGGTCGATCCTGTCTGAATGCCCTTCCCTACGCTGCTTCGCCCCGTACGCAAAGGCGTCGACGGTGTCCGACGCGCAATGTCGGTCGGGGAATGTTACCAAAGATCGAGGCTAGCTATCTTGAATGGCGGGCTGGATCGTATCACATAGCCGTATATAACGACGCAGCTAATGGCCACGGAAACGCTCGAACATGAACATGATCGACCCCTTCGGTCGCACGATCAGCTATCTCAGAGTGTCGGTTACCGACCGCTGCGATTTCCGCTGCACCTATTGCATGGCCGAGGATATGGCCTTCCTGCCCAAGAAGGACCTGCTTTCGCTGGAAGAACTCGACCGGCTCTGCACCGTCTTCATCGAAAAGGGTGTGAAACGGTTGCGCCTCACTGGCGGTGAGCCGCTGGTGCGCAAGAACATCATGCACTTGGTGCGCCAGCTTTCGCGTCACCTCGAAAGCGGCGCGCTGGAAGAACTGACGCTGACCACCAACGGCTCGCAGCTTTCGCGCTTCGCCGCCGAGCTCGCCGATTGCGGCGTCAAACGCATCAATGTTTCGCTCGATACGCTCGATGCCGACAAGTTCCACGCCGTCACCCGGTGGGGTCATCTCGACAAGGTCATGGCCGGCATCGACGCGGCGCAGGCGGCGGGACTGAAAGTCAAGCTCAATGCGGTGGCGTTGAAGGATTTCAACGACGCCGAACTGCCCGAGATGATGCGTTGGGCGCACGGCCGGGGCATGGACCTGACCGTCATCGAGACCATGCCGATGGGCGAGATCGACGCCGACCGCACCGACCAGTATCTGCCGCTGTCGTTGCTGCGCGCTTCGCTCGAGCGCCAGTTCACGCTGACCGACATCCCGTTCAAGACCGGCGGCCCGGCCCGCTATGTCCATGTCGCCGAGACCGATGGAAAACTCGGCTTCATCACGCCGATGACGCATAATTTCTGCGAAAGCTGCAACCGGGTCAGGCTGACCTGCACGGGCACGCTCTATATGTGCCTTGGCCAGGAGGATGCGGCCGATCTGCGCGCGCCGCTGCGCGCGTCCGAAGGCAACGAACTTGTCGCCGACGCAATAGACGAAGCCATCGGCCGCAAGCCGAAAGGCCATGACTTCATCATCGACCGCCGCACCAGTCGTCCGTCGGTGTCACGGCATATGAGTGTCACGGGCGGCTGACCTTCTCGTCTGTCTGTGCGAGAATTGTCCCGCAATCATCGGCTTCGGGGCTGACATGCGGTGGCTTTTTTCAATCGTGACATTTCTCGCCGTGGTCTCGGTGAGCGCCGCGTTTGCGGCGCAGTCCACCTACGTGAACGATCGCTTCGGCACCGTCTGCACCTTTCCCGACGATATTTTCACCGATCGCCAGCCCGAACCTGAAAATGGCGACGGCCAGGTGTGGCTGAGCGCGGACGGCGCCAGCCTGACATGCTCGGGCATGTTCAATGTCGATGACGACACGCCGAAGGGATTCATTGCCGGCGAAAAGGCGAGCAATGAGCCGGGCTACGAAATCACCTACAGCAAGGCCGGCAAGGACTGGGCGGTGTTGTCGGGTGTGAAGGATGGAAAGATCTTTTATGAGCGGCGCCTGTTTGGCAGGGATGGCGTCATCCGCACGGTCTGGGTCGATTATCCGCAGGCGCTGAAATCGAAATATGACCCGCTTGTCGGCGCCATCGCGGGCAGCCTCAAGGGGCCATGAGCCGCGAGCATTTTAGCCACACCGCAAACAAATCTTTGTCCGCGAATGTCCGTCAGATTTACTGATGATGGTTTCCCGCCTAGCCTCCCTTGCGTAGCGGTTCATCGCTTTCTCGGGGGATTACATCATGCGCAACCTTCTTCTTTCCTTCGCTTTGCTCGGCCTGGCTGCCCTGCCCGCGGCTGCCCAGTCGATCGGCGGCACCTACACCGTCGCCGGCACCAATTTCGACGGTTCGTCCTATGACGGCGAAGCCACCATCACGCTGACCAGCGGGACCACCTGCGCGATCCACTGGGAGACGGGCGGCTCATCGTCGGATGGCATCTGCATGCGTAACGACAACGCATTCTCCGCCGGCTACGCAATGGGCAAGGATATCGGCCTCGTCGTCTACAAGGTCGAGGATGACGGGTCGTTGCATGGTCTGTGGACCATCGCCGGCAAGGAAGGGAATGGCACCGAGGTGCTGACCCCCAAGAAGTAGTCGACGCCTCGTCTGCACCAATGTCGGGAGGCGACGCCGCCTTCCGACAGAATTCGTGCCTGATCCGGGATGATTTCGCGTCGGCGAAGATGGATATCCGGTCCTGGCCCAGCCCTTTGCCGTTGCTGTTTCATGGCGGGCTGTTACAGGCTTGCCTGCCAAAGCAACCGGTAGGTGTCTTGCCCCTTTCCCCAAATCTTCGCGGTGCGTTGTTCATGGTGGTAGCCATGGTTGGCTTCACGCTCAACGACGCCATTACCAAATACTCTTCCCAGTCGATGAACATGGCGCAGGTCATGCTGATCAGGGGGGCGTTCGCTTCGCTTTTTGTCGGGCTGCTGGCCTGGCAACGCGGCGCGCTTGTCCAGCCTCGCCTGATGCTGCAGCCGCTGGTGGCGATCCGTGTGCTGGGTGAAGCGGGCGCTACAGTGTCCTTCTTGGTCGCGCTCGCGCATTTGCCGATCGGCAGCGTTTCGGCTGTCTTGCAAGCGCTGCCGCTGGCGGTGACGATGGGCGCGGCGCTGTTTTTCGGCGAAGCGGTCGGCTGGCGGCGCTGGTTGGCGATCGCTATCGGCTTTGTCGGGGTTATGATCATCGTGCGGCCGGGTTTCGAGGGCTTCAGCGTCTATTCGCTGGTGGCGCTGGCATCCGTCGCGTGCTGCACGGTGCGGGACCTCGCCACCAAGCGCATTCCCAAGACCATCCCGACGATGCTGGTCTCGACCGCCACCGCGCTTGCCATGACCGTCGTCGGCGCCATTCTGTTGACGCCGATGGGTGGCTGGACGCCGATGACCGGCAAAAGCACGGCGCTGCTGGCGCTGGCTGCGGTGCTGGTGCTGATCGGCTACCAATTCATCATCATGGCGATGCGTTCGGGCGAGATCTCTTTCATCGCGCCGTTCCGCTACACGGCGCTCCTCTGGTCGATTCTGCTTGGCTTGATCGTCTTCGGCGACATCCCGGACATGCCGATGATCGCCGGCGCGACTATCGTCGTCGGCTCGGGCCTTTATGCGCTCTATCGCGAGCGGGTGGTCGGCCGACGAAGGATCGTCGCCGAAAGCACCGGGCCGTCCATGGCACCGGACGGACTCTAGCCGCCCTTGAAGTTGCTTGCGATTTCCCGCGGCTGGCGTACAGGCTGGATGGCATGAAGCGGGATATCGCGGGGATCATTCTGGCCGGTGGCCAGTCGAGACGGATGGGCGGTGGCGACAAAAGCCTGTTGCCGCTCGGCAGCGGCTGCGTGCTCGACCAGGTCCTGTCGCGGTTTGGCCGCCAGTTCGAGACCCTGGCGCTTAGCGCCAACGGCGACCCGGCACGGTTTGCCCGTTTCGGGCTGCCGGTGCTGGCCGATACCGTCGAAGGCTTTGCCGGACCACTTGCCGGAATCCTCACCGGCCTGGAATGGGCCGCTGCCGCCACCCCTTGCAAGGCGATCGTCACCGCTGCCGGCGACACGCCTTTCCTACCGCTTGATCTCGTCGATCGTCTGGCGGCGGCAGCCGGCGAACGCCCCGGTTCGATCGCCGTCGCTTTCTCGGCAGGCAGGTGGCACCAGACCTTCGCACTCTGGCCGACCGGATGCCGCGAAGCCTTGCGGCATTTCCTCGTCGATGAGGACAACAAGCGGGTTTCGGCCTTCATCGAGCGGCACGGTTACGTCGAGGTCGAATTCCCGCTCCTGCAGTCCGCCGGACAACCAATCGATCCTTTCTTCAACATCAATGTGCCGGACGATCTTGCCCATGCCGAACACCTGTTGCAGAGCATGACGCCATGAACAGACGCATCTTCGGCATCACCGGCTGGAAAAACTCCGGCAAGACCACACTGACGGAAAAGCTGGTCGCGGAGCTTGTGCGGCGCGGCTGGAAGGTCTCGACGGTCAAACATGCCCATCATGATTTCGACATCGACAAGCCGGGCGCCGACAGCTTCCGCCATCGGCAGGCCGGCGCAACCGAGGTTGCGATCGTATCGGGCAATCGCTGGGCGTTGATGCACGAGTTGCGCGGCGAGCAAGAGCCGCCGCTGGACGCCATCCTCTCGCGGCTCGCCCCGTGCGACATCGTGCTGGTCGAAGGCTACAAGCGCGAACCCCACCGCAAGATCGAAACGAGGCGGCTGGAAGCGAAGGACCGGACGCCGCTTTCAGCGGCTGATCCCAATATTGTCGCTGTCGCCGCGGATTTCGCCGTCACCGACGAGAGCCTGCCGGTGTTCGACCTCGACGACGCAGAATCCATAGCCGACTTCATCGAGCGCACGACCGGACTCGTTGCTTGAGCTGTAACGTAACGGCAGTATCCCATTGCCGATTTTGACGGTTTGCAGTTGCTTTTTTCTTGGAAAGAGTGGGAGTATCGGCCCAGCGGGCGGTCAAAAGCACCGCCCCACAGAGCCGTTTCGGAACGACGGCCGGGACCATAAAGAGAGGACTATCATGCGTATTGCACTGCGTATCGCGCTCGCCGCATCGGCTGCGCTGCTGACGCTCGGCGTAGCCCAAGCCCAGGAAAAGACCCTGAGGATCGGTACCGAAGGCGCCTACCCCCCATTCAACAACCTCACCGCCGATGGCCAGCTTGTCGGCTTCGACATCGACATCGCCAAGGCGCTTTGCGATGAAATGAAGGTCAAGTGCACCTTCGTCGCCCAGGACTGGGACGGCATCATTCCCGCACTTCAGGCCGGCAAGTTCGACGCGATCGTCGCCTCGATGTCGATCACGCCGGAGAGGAAGGAGAAGGTCGACTTCTCGCACAAATACTACAACACGCCGTCTGCAATCGCCGTGCCGAAGGATTCGCCGCTCAAGGGCGTGACCAAGGAAGACCTTGCCGGCAAGAGTATCGGTGTCGCCACCACGACCACCCATTTCAACTATGCCTCGAAGACCTATACCGACAGCACCGTCAAGGGCTATCCGAGCAGCCCCGAGGAACAGGCTGATCTCGCCAACGGCCGCCTCGATGCCATCGAGGACGATATCGTCGTGCTGCAGCAGTGGCTCGATTCGCCTGACGGCGCCTGCTGCAAGATCCTCGGTCAGCCCTCGCCGCAACCGGTCGAAATTTTTGGGCCTGGGGCCGGCATCGCCGTTCGAAAGGGCGAGACCGACCTGGTCAACAAGCTGAATTCCGCCATCGACGCGATCCGCGCCAACGGAAAATACAAGGAAATCAACGACAAGTACTTCAAGTTCGACGTCTACGGCGCCGAGTCCTGATAGTCTATTGCCAAGGCGGCAGGGGGATCCCCTGTCGCCTTATTCATCTCGGGAGAGCCGTGGGGATAAGACCAGTCAATGCCAGCCCAAAGCATATGGACACTGCTCAGTTGGGGACCGGAGGGCTGGAGTGACGATATTGCATATGGCGCGTTGGTCACCATCGCGCTTGCGCTTGCAACGCTGCCGATCGGCTTGACGATCGGCTTTTTCGTCGCCTGGGCCAAGCAGTCCGAAGAACCGTCGCTGCGGGTGGCCGCCAACATCTACACCACCGTGTTTCGCGGCCTGCCGGAACTGGTGACGCTGTTCCTGTTCTTCTTCGGCATGCCCATCCTGCTGCAATACGTCATCCGCCTCTTCAAGCCCGAGGCGACGATCGACGTCGACAGCTTCATCGCCGGCATGATCGTGCTGTCGCTGATCTTTTCTTCCTATGCCAGCGAGGTGTTTCTTTCCGCCTTTCGCGCCATTCCGAAGGGCCAGTATGAAGGCGGCTACGCGATCGGCCTGTCGACGTGGCTGACCATGCGCAAGGTAATCCTGCCTCAGCTGCTGCGCATCGCCTTTCCCGGCCTCGAGAATTGCTGGCTCAGCCTGCTCAAGGACACCGCCTTGGTCTCGGTCGTCAACCTCGCCGAAACCTTGCGCAACGCCGGCGTGGCCGCGCGTGTCACGAAACACGCCTTCCTGTTCTACAGCGTGGCCGCGCTGGTTTTCCTCGCTCTGGCGATCCTGTCATCGATCGCGACCGGGTTCATCTTGCGCTCGCTGGGGCGGAGAGAGGCACGATGAGCGTCAGCCAAGCTATTTCAGTTGACCGACCGCCACCGCAGGCTCGCGGCTGGCCGCGCACCCGTATCGTCGGTTACGCGCTCGTCGGCCTCTGGATTCTCTTCGGCCTCGGTATCCTCGCCTATCTCGTCTATGCCTGGAACGGCGAGTTCTTTGCCAGATATGCGCCTGCCTATCTGCAGGGACTCTGGACCACGCTGTCTCTCGTCGCGATTTCGATGGTTGCCGGTGCGATCTTTTCGCTGCCCGTCACCTATGGCCGCATGTCGAAGAACCGGTTCCTGTCCGGCCTTGCCTACTGCTACGTCTATTTCTTCCGCGGCACGCCACTGCTGGTCCAAGTCTACCTCGTCTACTATGGCCTGGGCTCTTTCCGGCTGCAGCTTGAATCCGTCGGGCTGTGGTGGTTCTTCCGCGAGGCCTTCAACTGCGGCGTCTTCGCCTTTGCGCTCAACACCGCCGCCTATCAGGCCGAGATCCTGCGCGGCGCCATCGAAAGCGTGCCCAGGGGCCAATGGGAAGGAGCCGCCTCGCTCGGCCTGCACAAGCTGCAGACGCTGCGCAAGGTTGTCCTGCCGCAGGCGTTCATCGTGGCTTTGCGCCCCTACGGCAACGAACTGGTTCTGATGATCAAGGCTTCGGCCATCGTCGCCATCATTACCGTCTACGACCTCATGGGCAACGCGAAGCTCGCCTACGCCAAATCCTTCGATTTCCAGGCCTATGTCTGGGTCGCCATCGTCTATCTGGTGATGGTCGAGATCCTGCGCCACGGCGTCGAATGGATCGAACGCCGGATCACCATCCATCTGCATCGCTGAGGCATCGCCGAACCGTTCCTGATCGGCCTGTGCCAGTCGATGCGGCGGTGCGCGCCTTGACGAATTCGTCGCATGGCCTAGAGCTTCCGCAGCTGAAATCTCTATTTCCGTCGGAAGGACAAGGCATGGCATCGGTGGCATTTCTCGGTCTTGGCGTCATGGGCTATCCCATGGCCGGACACCTGAAGAACAAGGGCGGCCACGACGTCACCGTCTACAACCGCACAAGCGCCAAAGCCGAACAATGGGTCGCTCAACATGGCGGCAACTTTGCCCCGACGCCGGCCCAGGCCGCCGAGGGCAAGGATTTCGTCTTTTCCTGTGTCGGCAACGACGACGATTTGCGCTCGGTGACGACAGGCCCGGACGGCGCCTTCAAATCGATGAAGAAGGGTTCGGTCTTCATCGACAACACCACGGCTTCGGCCGAAGTCGCGCGCGAACTGGCGCAAGCCGCGCAATCGGGCGGGTTCTCATTTCTCGACGCACCGGTCTCCGGTGGCCAGGCCGGCGCCGAGAACGGCGTGCTGACCGTCATGGTCGGTGGCGACGAGGCTGCGTTCGACAGGGCCAGGCCGGTCATCGACGCCTATGCCCGTATGGTCGGGCTGATGGGGTCGGCTGGTGCCGGCCAGCTCACCAAGATGATCAACCAGATCTGCATCGCCGGACTGGTGCAGGGACTGTCGGAAGGCATCCATTTCGGCAAGAAGGCCGGGCTCGACATCGAAAAGGTGATCGAGGTGATTTCCAAGGGTGCCGCCGGCTCCTGGCAGATGGAAAACCGGCACAAGACCATGAACGCCGGAAAATATGATTTCGGTTTCGCCGTCGACTGGATGCGCAAGGATCTCGGCATCTGCCTGGCGGAAGCCGACCGCAATGGCGCCAGATTGCCCGTGACCGCGCTTGTCGACCAGTTCTACAAGGACGTGCAGGCGATGGGCGGTAAACGCTGGGACACGTCCTCGTTGCTGGCCCGGCTGGAGAAGTAGGCGCCGATGTCCCTGCCCGCTCCGAATTGGACCGCGCAGGATATCGTCGCCCATCTGCGTTCGATCGGAACCATGGAAAACCGCACCGGCATGGCGCGGTTCGGCATCAACACCGCGACCGCGCTCGGCATCGGCAATGCGGATTTACGACCCTTGGCACGCAAGGTGAAGCGCAACCATGAGCGAGCCCTGGCGCTTTGGGACAGCGGCATTCGCGAGGCGCGGCTGATGGCGGCCTTCACCGGCGAGCCGAAAAAGATCGGCATCGAAGAGTGCCGCCGCTGGGCTGGCGATTTCGATTCCTGGGAGATCGTCGACACGGTCTCCGACCTGTTCGTGGACACGCCGTTCTGGCGCCAGCTGGTCGAAGAGTTTGCCGCCGACGAGCGCGAATTCGTCCGCCGCACTGCCTTCGCCATGCTGGCATGGGCAGCCGTGCATTTAAAAAAGGAACCGGACACGACTTTCCAGGGCTATCTGCCCTTGATCGAATCTCATTCCCGCGATGAACGCAATTTCGTCAGGAAAGCGGTCAACTGGGCGCTGCGGCAGATCGGCAAACGGTCGATGAGTTTGCATGGCCCTGCCCTTGCGCTGGCGAACAGACTTGCCAACTCCACCGACAAGACGGCACGCTGGATCGGCAAGGATGCGGTGAAAGAACTTTCGCATGCCAAAACGCACGAACGCCTCGTCGCCAGAAAAATCTGACAGGGCGAGGGGTGCTGCGGCCGGTTCTCGCCGACATGTGATGTGGCTCGAGCATTGACGCCACTGACAGCGGCGTCTCTACTTGTCCGCAAAGGACGCGGCCGTGAACCATTTCACTTCGATCCTGGCGCTCGCGGCCGCGCTTGCTCTCTCCACCGCAGGTGCTTCGGCCGAGACCACGCACATTTTCTGGAAGGACCTGCGTCCGGCAACCCAGGCAGTTGCCGAAGACGCCGGTCTGCCGATGATCGCGGCGAAACTGCCGGATCATGGCGAGACGCTGTCGGTTGCCCTGCAGGACAAAACGATACAATTAGCCGGCTACGCGTTGCCGGTCGATCGCGACGGCGATCTCGTCTATCAGTTCCTGCTGGTGCCGTGGACCGGTGCCTGCAGCCACATGCCGACGCCGCCTCCCAACCAGATCGTGCTGGTCACGCCTGCCCATCCCTACAAGATGTCGGAAGCCTACCAGCCGGTCGCCATTACCGGTGCCCTGAAGCCGGACATGGAGAAAAGCCAGCTGTTCATTCTCGACGGCGCCAGCGTCATCCAGTCCGGTTATACCGTGCGCAAGGCCGATGTCGTGGGCGTCGACACGGTTCCGGACTCCGTCATATTGCCGGTGAACTCGCCCTGGAGTTTCCTCAACAAGAAGAAGAATTGACCGGCGAGCTCAGGCCGCATTGGCGCCCGACTCTTTGTCCAGCAGCATGTAGTCGAGTGGGATTTCGGTCGTGTACTTGATCTGCTCCATGGCGAAGGACGACGACACGTCACGGATCTCGATCTTGGCGATCAGCCGTTTGTAGAAGGCGTCGTAGGCGGCGATGTCGGGCACCACGACGCGCAAGAGGTAATCGACGTCGCCGCTCATGCGGTAGAATTCGACCACCTCGGGAAATTCCTGGATGACCTCGGAGAACCGGCGCAGCCATTCATGGCTGTGCGAATTGGTGCGGATCGACACGAAGACGGTCACACGCACATTGACCTTTTCGTGGTCGAGAATGGCGACGCGCCGCTTGATGACGCCCTCCTCCTCCAGCTTCTGGATGCGCCGCCAGCACGGTGTGGTCGACAGGCCGACTTTCTTGGCAACGTCGGCGACCGCGAGCGTCGCGTCCTCCTGCAGAAGGCGGAGAATTTTTCGGTCAAGGCGGTCCATCGGAGGCTCCTGGTGGAATAGTTTCGCTATATTCCCTTTTATTTGGGCCGTTCACAAGAAAGAAATTCTGCGATCCGCGTCGAAAGCGAGTGATTTCTTGCTGAATGCCTAACCGAGGCGAGAGCGGATTTCCGACCGCAGGAAAGGCAGCAAATCCGTTTCAAACCATGGATTCTGCTTCAACCAGCCAGTGTTGCGCCAGGATGGATGTGGCAGTGGCAGCACTTTGGGGCCGACAGAATTCTCCCAGATGGCGCACCAGTTCATCACCGTTTCCGTGAGCGAGGCGCGGCGCGCCGCGCCCATGTGCCAGGTCTGCGCATAGATGCCGATCGTCAGCACCAGGTCGATCTGCGGCATCGACGCCATCAAGGGCGCGCGCCAGGCCGGGGCGCACTCACGCCTCGGCGGCAGGTCGCTGCCTTTGGCGTCTTGTCCGGGAAAGCAGAAGCCCATCGGCACGATGGCGAATTTCTCGATGTCGTAGAATTCGTCGCTGGTCACACCGAGCCAGTTGCGCAGGCGGTCGCCGGACGCATCCGTGAAGGGCATGCCCGACAGGTGCACCTTGGTTCCCGGGGCCTGGCTGGCGATCAGGATGCGGGCGCTGGAGGATGGTCGCAGCACCGGACGCGGCTCGTGGGGCAGCGGCTTGCCGATGGGATTGTCGACGCAGATGCGGCAAGCGCGGACCGTCTCGGCGAACCTGTCCAGTTCGACGCTCAAGCGGCGGCACTCGGCCGGCTGGAGACGGCGTGATGCCAACGCAGCACATTGGTGCATTCCTCCGGCACCTTGATGCGTGCCGGCTTCATGAAGTCGATCGCGATCATGCCGGTGATGTCGGCAATCGAATAGCTGTCGCCGGCGGCGAATTCGCGGCTGCCCAATTCGGCGTCCAGCAGCTTGAGAAAATCCAGCGCCTTCGGCTTGTTGGCCTCGCCCCATTCGGGAATCTGCGGGATTTCCCATTCTTTCATGGCCGGATGGATGTGACGGAAAGCCTGCGCGACGCTGTTGAGCAGGTTAAACTCCATCCGCCTCTGCCACATCTCGACCTGCGCCTTGCCAAGCGCGCCGCGCCCGAACAATGCCGGCTCGGGATAAAGCTCCTCGAAATAGCGGCAGATGGCGACGGATTCGGTGAGGATGGTGCCATCATCGAGTTCGAGAACCGGCAGGCGCTGCAGCGGGTTGCGCGAACTGACCGACTGCTGCTTGTGTTCCAGCGCGCCCATGTCGACGGGCACCAACGGAACCGTGATCCCCTTCTCTGCGAGGAAAACGCGAACCCGCCGCGGATTGGGCGCACGACCGCCGTCGAACAGCTTCATTTCGATCCTCCTTTTCCTTCGGCCGGAAACGCTTCACCAGAAGCGAAATATCTCGCGCGCCGCGTCGCCGATCGACGCCAGCGTGCCATGTTTTCGCTCCACGACATCGCCGTGGTGGCTGTCGCGCCAGTCCTGCGGCTGGTCGAACGTACCCGCCCAGATGCCAACCCTTGCCGCGCGCGCGGTCACTTCCTCGCCTTCGAAGTCGCCATAGGCGACGGCCCAGCCGGCCTCGACCTGGGCGCGGTTGAGGTCGGTGCCGCCGGCCTTGCAGTCGCCAAGCAACCGGCCATAGCGATCGCGCTGCCAGCCGCTGCAGGTGACCGGCCTGCCGGCGATCAGGCGCACCAGTGACTGCCGCGCCAGCGTGCCACAGGCATAATCGGCGCCGTTCTTGCGGCAGGTCTGGGTGTATTCCGGAGCGTCGATGCCGCGCATGCGGATGCGCTCGGTGCCGAGCGTGATCGAATCGCCATCATTGATGAAGGCGCTACCTTGCGTCTTGCGTGTCTCCACCCGATCGAGACGCGCCGCAAGCAGGATCAGCAGCCCCAGGATGATGGCGGCCAGCCCGTAGTCCAGTAGCTTGCGCCACAGGCTTCTCGGGCGCGGTGCAGCGTACCGCGGGCGCGACCTCGGCGACCAGGAACGGCTCATATGGCAAACGGTTGGTTAATCATTCGAACGTAGCTTAACACCTTGAAATCGCTGCGCGCATAAATTGAAGCTTTTGATGCCCTTGCAACGCTCGAACACAGCGGACAAGTTCATTGTGGACCGCAGGAAACGGCATCGCAACACCGATGTCGCGCGCGCGGTGCGCAAGACGCGCGACCGTCTTTCGCAGCAGGCGGGCAATCCCGATTTCGACCGCGAGCTGCTGAAGCTCCACGCCCAGGCCATGACAAGCGGCGCCGTGATCATCCCGCTGCTCGTCCTGGCGATCGCCGTGGCCGGCCGTCTGGCCGGTGTCGGCAATGAGATCGGGCTCTGGGCGTTGTTTACGCTCACCTGCTATACAATAGTCGCTTTCATGGCGCGGCGCATCGAGCGTACTGAAGCTTCCGAGCTCAACCCCTTGCAAACGCGAAGGGAATTCCTGGTAGGCCATTTTCTGTGCGGTCTCGGTTGGGCCTGGTTCGTCTGGCTGGGCTGCGACACATGTCAGGTCGACCAGTTCCAGGTGGTCAAAGCCGTGGTCCTCCTGGTCGCCATGGCGGCGACCGCAGTCATGGCATCGTCGCTGAGCGGCGCCCTGCTGGCCACTTTTGCTATCCCCGTGGCGCTCTTTGCCTACACGGGGGTGAGCTTATGGATGCCGGTCGAGGCGGTCATGGCGGGGCTGCTGGTCGTCTCCCTGCCTTTCTTTGCCTATGTGGCGCGCAACCTCAACCGTTCGTCGGTGATGATGCTGTCGTTCCGCTCCGAACGGGACGCGCTGGTGGTGGAGCTTGAGACGGCGAAATCGATGTCGGACGAGGCGCGGCGGCGAGCCGAGGACGCCAACCTGGCAAAATCGCGTTTCCTCGCTTCGATGAGCCATGAATTGCGCACGCCGCTCAACGCCATTCTCGGCTTTTCCGAGGTGATGGCGAACGAGGTGCTGGGGCCGATGAGCAATCCCACCTATCGCGACTACGCCCATGACGTGCATGATTCCGGCCAGCACCTGCTCGACCTGATCAACGAAATCCTCGACCTGTCGCGCATCGAGGCAGGCCGATACCAGCTCAACGAGGAGCCGGTGATGTTGCTCAACATCGTCGAGGATTGCTGCCACATGATGGAGCTGAAAGCACGCAACAAGGATATCCGCGTCGTTCAGGATTTCGAACAGACATTGCCGCGGCTGTTCGCCGACGAGCGCGCCGTGCGCCAGATCGCGCTCAACCTTCTGTCCAACGCCATCAAGTTCACCGCCACCGGCGGCGAAATCCGCGTCCGGGTCGGCTGGACGGCGGGCGGCGGCCAGTACATTTCGATCAAGGACAACGGCCCCGGCATTCCCGAGGACGAGATTCCGGTCGTGCTTTCAGCCTTCGGCCAGGGTTCGATCGCCATCAAGAGCGCCGAGCAAGGCACCGGGCTTGGCCTGCCGATCGTGCAAGGGCTGCTCGCCATGCATGGCGGTGAGTTCGAGCTTCATTCCAAGCTGCGCGAGGGCACCGAGGCGATCGCCATCTTCCCGCTGAGCAGGGTGATGGAAGAACTGCCGGCGCTGCCGACCGCTGCGGTGGCCGCGCGGCGGCGGTAACGCCGCTGCAAACGTACGTCGACACGGACTGGAAGAAGGTACGCAGACCGCAATGACGGCGGAGTGGGATGCCAGCGGCCTCGAAATCAAATCGGAGCGGCTTCGCCTGAAGCTGTTTACGGCCGACGATGCAGCGGACGTCTTTGCCGCGATCACTCCCGCGATAACCCGTTTCATGCAGTGGGAACCACCTCGATCACCAACGGCTTTTGAAGAGATATGGCGATCCTGGCTTGCGCCGATCCTTGACGGATCGGATTTGCATTTCGTCGTGCGTTCGTTGACGGACGGTCGCTGTCTCGGGCTTGTCGGCCTCCACGCGGCCAGGACTGCCTGTCCCGAGAACGGAATTTGCCTAAGGGAGGACGTACATGGAAACGGCATCGGCCGTGAGGCCGTTGCCGCCATGGCGGCATGGGCGTCCGAGGAATTCAATCCGGATTTGCTTCGAGTATCCAGTCGCAGAAGAAAACGTGGCGAGCAGAAGGATCGCGGAAGGCCTTGGTGGATCAATAGTCGAGACACGCTCGAATTCGAAATATACCTCGGTCGTCTACCGCATTCCCAATATCCGGCGTTGACGCGCGAGGACCGGGAGATTCTAGCCCCGCACAGCCGCCGCCATGCCTGAACTGGTCAATGCCGCGGCCTTGACCAGTCCGGCTGCCAGGGCTGCTCCCGCACCTTCGCCGTGGCCGATGCCCAGGTCGAGCAGCGGACGCAACCCGAGATGCTCGGCGGCCCTTGCATGCGCGGGCTCGGGCGACAGGCTGGCGAGAAGACAATGGTCCAACACTGCGGAATTCGCCGCATGCAGCACCGCCGCGGCCGCCGTTGCCGCGAAGCCATCGAGCAGTACCGGTATCTGCTGCATCCGCGCGGCAAGGATTGCACCGGCTATCGCCGCGAACTCGCGGCCGCCGACCCGGCGCAGCACCTCTAGCGGGTCTTCGAGATGGTGGCCGTGAAGCGCCAGCGCCGCATCGACCATTTCCGCCTTGCGGACCTGCATCGCCGCATCGGCGCCGGATCCCGGGCCAACCCAGTCGGCACCCCTGCCCCCGAACAGCGCGGCGAACAGCGCGGCGGCCACGGTGGAGTTGCCGACGCCGAGATCGCCGAGGCAAAGCAGGTCGGTGCCGCCGGCTATCGCCTCCATGCCGAAGGCCATGGTGGCGGCGCAACCGCGCTCATCGAGCGCGGCTTCCTCGGTGATGTCGCCGGTCGGGATGTGCAGGGCAAGATCGAACACCTTCAGACCGAGGTCGTTGGCAATGCAGATCTGGTTGATCGCCGCACCGCCGGCGGCGCAAAGCTCGACCGCGTTGGCGGTCGCCGCCACGGGCCTCGGCGAAATGCCGTGCCTGACAACGCCATGGTTGCCGGCAAAGACAGCCATCAAGGGCCTGGTCACGGCAGGCGGAGCGCGACCGCTCCATGCCGCGAGCCACGCGGCGATGTCCTCGACGCGACCAAGCGAATTCTCCGGCTTGTCGGCCTTGGCGAACAGCGTGCGCACGCGTGCCTCGGCTTTGAGGTCGGCAGCCGGCAAATTGTCCAGCAGGTTGCGGAAATCGTCGAAAGGCAGTGCACTGGTCATGTCGCGAACAATCGTTCCTGGATCAGAGGAGCGGCATAGCTGCCTTGCGCGATCGGCACAACCTCCTCGATCGTCTGTCCTGATTTGCCGCAAAGGCGGCCATGGAAGGCGCTATCGCGAGGGCTTGCATTGGCTTTGCCGTTGCACCATGTGGAGGTGGAAGAGCGGATTCCGGACCGGGTCCCTCGAGAGAAAGTCATGACGGCCATCGAATCTCCCTGCATCCTGGTCTGTTCGATCGATATGAAAACCGGATTCTGCTTCGGTTGCGGCCGCACGCGCGAGGAGATCGGCGCCTGGATGGGGATGACGCCGGAGATACGCCGCAGCGTGATGGCCGAACTGCCGGCCCGGCTGGAAACCGTCGAGCGCCGGCCGCGCCGGGAAACGCGCCGCACCCGCATGGCGCGCGAACGCGACGCACCCTAGCGAGGACGGATGAGCAGCCGGCTATTCTGGACTGTGATGGCGGTGATCGGTGTGGGGGCAGCGCTTCTCATGCTCAACGATTCCGCCGGCAGCACGCTCGGTGTCGAGAATTACGATTTTGGCCGGTTGATCTGGCTTGGGGCTTTCGGTGCCCTTATCGGCGCCGGCTTGCTGCGGTCGGCTCCGCTAGGAGTGGTGGCCCGCAACCTCGGCACCTGGGCTGCCATCGTGCTCGCGCTGATCGCCGGTTATCAATATCGCTACGAACTGCAGGACGTCGCCAGCCGGGTGACCGCAGGGCTCGTTCCCGGCAGCCCGCTGGCGCTCGGCGTCGAAGACGGCCACGCCACCGTGACCCTCGACAAGGCCGACAACGGTCACTTCGAGGCGCGCATCCTGGTCAATGGCAATCCGGTGCGGGCCGTTGTCGACACCGGCGCGACCAGCACGGTCCTGACTTCGGAAGACGCGCAAGCTGCCGGCTTCAATCCGGCGGCGCTCAACTACACAATACCGGTTTCGACAGCCAACGGCATCGCGCGCGCCGCTGCGGTCAAGACCGACGAGGTGGCGATCGGCGGCATCGTGCGCAAGGATATGCCGGTGATGATCGCCGCTCCCGGCATGCTGAGCCAAAGCCTGCTCGGCATGAACTTCATCGGTTCGCTGTCGGGCTTCGACGTGCGCGGCGACCGTATGATCCTCAGGGACTAATGCATGTCGCCCGGAAGTGTCCTCGGTTCCGGGATAACGACATGCATAAAATCAGAAGCTTACAGCAGGCAGGCGAATCCTATTCGCCGCGACATGTTGTAAGGTCAGGCCGCTTCGGCGGCCGCTCCACCGAATTCGACAGCCGCGAAAGCCTTCTTCAGCACGTCAGGCCCGGCTCCGGGCCGGGTCGCGTCGGTGGATAGTATCTGGCGGTAGCGGCGCGCGCCGGACAGTCCGTGAAACAGCCCGACCATATGACGGGTGACATGGCCGAGCCGCCCGCCCTGTTCGATGTGGCGCCCCGCGTAGTCCGCCATCGCATCGATCAGCGCCCCGAAATCGAACGCTTCCGGCCGCGCTCCGTAGAAGGCGGCGTCAACACCAGCCAGAATGCCGGGTGTGTGATAGGCGGCACGGCCGAGCATGGCGCCGTCGATCTGATCGAGATGCGCCCGCGCCTCTTCAAGCGACTGAATACCGCCATTGATGCCGATGAATTTGTTCGGTTTTCCAGCCTTCAGCCGATAGACCCTGTTATAGTCGAGCGGCGGGATGTCGCGGTTTTCCTTGGGGCTCAGACCTTCCAGCCATGCCTTGCGTGCATGCACCCACAAGGCATCGGCGCCGGCATCGAAAACCCCATTCGCCAGCGCATCGAGCGCCGGCTCCGGATCCTGTTCGTCGACCCCGATCCGGCATTTGACCGTGACCGGCACCGTCACCGCCGCTTTCATCGCGGTGACGCAATCGGCGACAAGGTCGGGCACTTTCATCAGGCAGGCGCCGAATGTGCCGGACTGGACGCGGTCGGACGGGCAGCCGACATTGAGATTGATCTCGTCATAACCGAAAGCCTGGCCAATCCGCGCCGCTTCGGCAAGTTTTTCGGGATCCGAGCCGCCAAGTTGCAGGGCGACGGGATGTTCCACCTCATCGAAGCCAAGCAGCCGCTCGCGCGCGCCATGGATGACCGCGTCGGCAACAACCATTTCGGTGTAAAGCAGCGCATGTGCCGTCAGCCGGCGATGGAAGAACCGGCAATGCCGGTCCGTCCAGTCCATCATAGGGGCCAAAGCCAGTCTATGCTCTTGATATTTCAGCATTTTTTCTTTAACATCAAATTCTTAGCTCCTGGCGAGCCAACCCGAATTTACGCCAGAATACGACCCTTTTCGCCACGTTTCGATCTCTCAGTGCACACGGAGCGCACACGAAAAAATGGCCACCTACACAAAACTCTCATCCGGTTCCTGGCGCGTGCAGGTTCGTCGCAAAGGTCGCTACGTCAGCGAAACTTTCCTGCGCCGAGACGACGCCCGGCGATGGGCGACCGACACCGAGCGCCAAGTCGACCGCGGCGAGACGCCGACCAAGTCCCGTACAGCACGCCTGAAGACCTTCGGCGAACTCATCGACCTTCATATCGACGACATGTGCGATGTAGGCAAGTCCCCTCGCCGCTCCAAGGCCGCTGCCCTCGATATGCTCCAAAGACATCTGGGGAAGTGCAACATCGCGGCTCTCGATCGCGAACGGCTCATTCGTTTTGGTCGCGACCGGGCCGCCCAGGGTGCCGGACCGATGACTCTCGGCATCGACATCGGCTTTGTGAAACCTATCCTGTCTCATGCAGCCGCTGTTCACGGTTTACCTGTCAAGGTCGAGCCGGTTGATCTGGCGCGTATCGCCCTGAAGAGGCTTGGCCTCGTTGGGAAAGGCCAGCAGCGCGATAGACGACCGACACAGGAAGAACTTGACAAGCTAATTGATCATTTCGACGCAAACCCTCGCCAAATTGTACCGATTAGCCAGATCATTCGGTTCGCCGTCGCAACCGCGATGCGCCAGGAAGAAATTTGCAAGGTGCGTTGGTCCGATTTGCAATCTCGCACGCGGATGCTTCTCATCCGCGACAGGAAAGACCCTCGGAACAAGAACGGCAACAATCAGCGCATACCGCTGTTCGCAGCCACTGGCTATGATGCGTGGGCTATTGTTGAAGAGCGGCGGACACAGCGCAGCAATGACGATGATCGAATTTTCCCATTTAATCATAAGTCAGTAGGCACCGCCTTCCGTCGAGGGTGCGCAGAGCTGAACATCCACGACCTTCATTTTCATGACTTGCGTCACGAAGGCACGAGCCGTCTTTTCGAGGCCGGATTCACAATTGAACAGGTAGCTCTGGTAACGGGGCACAAGGACTGGAAAATGCTAAAACGGTACACGCACCTTAAGCCCGAGGCTCTGCACGCAGTGCTGGCGAATCGTGCTGCCTAGCGCGATGATCGCCACCGTGTTCGATTGATTTCAGTGGTGAGCCAAAACTTAGAACCAGACTACAAATCTGGGATAGGACTTCGAATCCCTTTAGTCGCGCCATCCCTTCCAACTGATCTCCCGCGCCCGGGCTTTTTTGCGCAAGGGCTATGCACACACAGGCGTTCTGGCGATCACAGTCCCATCCAGTTGATGCGCTCCTGGTCCTCCTTAGCCACGGCCACCGTTGTTCCTTTCGCGTGCCGCAGGTTCTCTCGCCCGTCAAGGTCATGCTCTGTCCAGGCCCTAGCGCGCTTGCATGGCACCGGCGAGCATCGCGGCTCGGAGTTCACAACCCAGGGAATGCGGCAAGTCCACTCTCCCAAGGCCGCGACACAAAGCAACGCTGGTTCCTCGATTGTGAACTCGGTCACGCCGCGGGGTACGGCGCAGGAAAGCAGCTCATTCCGCGTCCAGCCATCGTAACGCGCTTTGTGGGCGCGCGAATGCGTGATGGCTAAACTATTCGAAAGAGTAGGTAAATCCCTCCGACGAGGCACCGACGGTGACTTTTGTCATCTTCTTGCCCTCCAGCGAGCGATTGAGCACGCCGCGGCTGAGTTCCGGCAGCAGCGTGTTGGTGAGGATTGCGTCGATCATGCGTCCGCCGGATTCGATCTCGGTGCAGCGCGCCTTGACCATGTCCATGACCCCGTCGCCGATCACCAGTTCAGCATCGTTTGTTGCTTTGAGGCGCCGCGCTATCTTGTCGAATTGGTGTCTGGTGATCGCCTCGATCATCGCGTCCGAGAGCGGATAGTAAGGGATTGTCACCACGCGGCCGAGGAAAGCGGCCGGAAACACTTTCAGCAGCGGATCGCGCAAGGCGGTGTCTAGATCGTCCATGCCGGTGCGCAAGGTGCCGTTCTTCGTGCGGTCCATGATAACCTGGGAGCCGACATTCGAGGTGAGCAGGATCAGCGTATTCTTGAAGTCGATCCGGCGGCCTTCGCTGTCGTCCATCATGCCCTTATCGAAGACCTGGAAGAAGATCTCATGCACGTCCGGATGCGCCTTCTCGACCTCGTCGAGCAGGATTACCGAATAAGGCTTGCGCCGCACGGCCTCGGTCAGGATGCCGCCCTTGCCATAGCCGACATAACCGGGCGGCGCGCCCTTCAGCGTCGAGACCGTGTGAGCCTCTTGGAATTCGGACATGTTGATCGAAATCAGGTTCTGCTCGCCACCATAGAGCGTTTCGGCAAGCGCCAGGGCTGTCTCGGTCTTGCCGACGCCGGAGGGGCCGCAAAGCAGGAACACGCCGACCGGTTTCTCCGGTGCGCCGAGGCCGGCGCGGCTGGTCTGCACACGTCTCGCAATCATCTCCATCGCATGGTCCTGACCGACAACGCGCTCAGACAAAGTGGCCGCGAGCTTGAGCGCCTTCTCGGTCTGGCTGGACAGCATCCGTCCCGTCGGGATGCCGGTCCAGTCCTGGACGACGGCAGCCACGGCATTGCGATCGACCGACGGCAGGATCAGCGGGGTCTCGCCCTGAGCCTCGGCAAGTTCCGCCATCAATTCGCGTAGTCGTGCCAGATCAGCAGTGGAATCCGGCGCGGCAACAGGCTCGTGTGCGGCAGCGGCCTCCATCTTTGCCGCCTTTGTTTTCGTGGACTTGGTCTTCGAGCCCTTGGGTTCGGCCGTCTCGGGTTGCGGAGTTTTGGCCTCAGGTGCCTTGCCTTCATGCGCCGTGGCAGCGGGCGCATCGACGGCCTCACCCGGAGCGTCTTCCCCGCCCTCCACCGTGTCGAGTGGCACGCCCTTGCCTCGGAGTTTGGCGCGCAGGTCGAGTATCTCGGCGACAAGCGCCTTTTCCCGATCCCAGCGCGCTTGCGCTGCCGCAAGCGTGGTCTCGGTTTCCGCCAACCCGGCCTCCACGCGAGCCTGTCTGTCGGCCACTTCGATGCCGATCGCTGCCTCGCGGCCGATGATGCCTTCCTCGACCTCGAGCGCCTGGCGGCGGCGCAGAATGTCCTCGACCTCCGCCGGCGTAGCATGCTGCGAGACGGCAACGCGGGCGCAGGCGGTGTCGAGGAGGCTGACCGCCTTGTCCGGCAGCTGCCTGGCCGGAATGTAGCGGTGCGAAAGCGAAACCGAGGCCTCGATCGCCTCGTCAAGGATCTGCACCTTGTGGTGCTGCTCAAGAACACCGGCGACACCGCGTAACATCAGCACGGCCACCCTTTCGGAAGGCTCTTCGATCTTGACCACCTGGAACCGACGGGTCAGCGCCGGATCCTTCTCGATATGCTGCTTGTATTCGGCCCAGGTCGTGGCGGCGATGGTGCGAAGCTCGCCGCGCGCGAGCGCGGGCTTAAGGAGATTGGCCGCATCGCCGGTTCCCGCCGCGCCGCCGGCGCCGATCAGCGTGTGCGCCTCGTCGATGAAGAGGATGATCGGCGTCTCTGAGGACTGGACCTCGTCGATGACGGCCTTCAGCCGCTTTTCGAACTCGCCCTTGACGCTGGCGCCCGCCTGCATCAGCCCGACATCGAGCATGCGTACGCTGACATTCTGAAGCGTCGGCGGCACGTCGCCCTGGGCGATGCGCAAGGCAAAGCCCTCAACGACCGCCGTCTTGCCGACGCCCGCCTCGCCGGTCAGGATCGGGTTGTTCTGCCGGCGCCGCATCAGGATGTCGACAATCTGGCGGATTTCAGGATCGCGGCCGATGACCGGATCGATCTTGCCGTCGCGGGCACGCCGGGTCAGGTCGGTGGCGTATTTGGCGAGTGCTGAATCCCCGCCCGGGCCGCGTTTCACCGGTGTTTCGGCCGCAGCTACGGCAGGAGGTGAGCCGGCTTCGAGCGAGCCCTCAGTGACTTCGACGAAGCGGGCGATGACCCCATCCGCATCGATCTTGTCGAATTCGGCGCTGATTTTCGAAACCAGCCCTTCCAGCACCGGTATCTTCAGGCAGGCGAGAAGAATGTGCGCACTGCGCACCTCATCGACACCGAATTCCAGTGTGGCCAAGCTCCAGCCTTCCTGTATGGCATGGAAGATGTGATCGGAAAATTCCTCCACCGAGGTCGCGCCGTAGGGCAGCTTATCGATTGCGCGGGTCATATCCGCCGTCAACCGGCTGACATCCAGCCCGGCATCGGCAACGATCATCTGCACATCCGAGCGCTCTGACAGCACCAGTTGCTGGACGAAATGGACGAGCTCGACATAGGGGTTGCCGCGCAGCTTGGCCGTGTCCGCGGCGGCCTTGAAGGCGCGCACCCCCGTGGGATTGAGCTTCGCAACGAGTTCCTTGCGCTTGAAACTCTGCGACGATCGGCGCTGTTCCATTTGAACCTGCCCCCGAGATCTGCTGACCGTACCCTGCCATAGAAGCGGCTGCTTGACAAAGCCGTGTGACGAACGAGGGCCTTCCGACTCGGTTCAGGCGGCACCTCGTGGTTACACAAGCCCTGCAAACTCCTGCAACAAACCCGGATTGTGGTCTGAACCACGCGAGCCATTTCACATACCCGGCCTGCCAACCGCGCAACGGGTTGGCCGAAAGATTACTGGAGCATTCAGCTTCTGTTAGTTTTTGAGGAAGTGCTCAATTGTCGTGGCATGGGACCGATGATAACGTTGCGTCACATGGGTCACAGGGCCCTTTGCTGGGGGTAGGTGTGATTGATCTCGCACTCTGGCTGAATCCTCTGAACGGTGCGAACCCGTCGGGAGAGGATTTGCGCAACGACCCGGCCTTTCAAGAGCTGGAGCGGCTCACGGAAGCCCAGCTCAAGGTCGTCCACGACGGTGGCAACAAGGCTTCGCAATCAACCAGCTTAGTCGACTGGGCGGCCGTCCTCGAAAAATCGGAAGAACTGCGGTCGCGCGGCCGGGATTTGCGCCTTCTGGTCATCGTCACGCGAGCGCTGGCCAATGAAGAGAAACTCGCCGGCCTCGCCCAGGGGCTAACCCTAATCGCAAGAACTTTCGACCAGTATTGGGATACGATGCATCCGGCTTTGCGGACGAGTGCCACGCCCCGCGACGCAGCGCTACGACGCATAAATGCGCTGCTCGACCTCCAGAACGGCCAGGAAGGCTTGCTGGCGAACATCAGGCAGACCGTCTTCTTCTCACCGCGCGCCATCGGGCCGATCAGCGGGCGAGACCTAGAACAGGCAGCGCTCGACGAGCGCGTCATGCTCCAGGAAGCTGCCTCCGGCCTGGGGCCCGCCGAAAAGGCGGCGCTGACGGCCGCCCACAACCAGTTGCTGAACCGGGTGCGCACTGGATGCGCGGCACAGATCGATCAGGCCGCGGACGCTGTCACGACACTTTTGGCTGATGCGCACGCAGCGATTTCGGCGCTGGAGGCAGTGGACACCGCGCTTAATGCCCGCATCGACGGCAACGGCGCGGCCGTTCCGGATCTGAAGAAGTTCCTGCAGCGCTTGCTGACGACGCTGGAGCGGAATTCCAGCATCGGCGCCATGGCCAACGGTGCGGCAAACCCTGCACCGCAGCCCGCTCAACCGGCATCGACGCCCACCCAAAACGGTCATGGAGCCGAGACGATGGCAAGTGTGGCAAGCCCTGTGGAAACCAGCGCTGGCCTGCCTGACCGGATCAACTCGCGCGACGAGGTCGTCAAATGCCTCGATCTCGTGGTTGCCTTCTACGACCGCACCGAACCGTCCAGCCCTATCCCGCATCTCGCCCGGCGCGTGCGCAGGATGGTGCACATGGATTTCGTGGAACTGATGGAAGATCTCGCCCCGTCGGGGCTGAAGGAGTTCCGGCTGCTTGCCGGTGTCCCCGACCCCAAGAAGCCGGCCCAGAAGGATGAAAGGTAACAAGCATGCCAGCAGAGAGCAAAGCCAAGGTCATCGAAAGAAACCGCGCCCCGCGCGTGCAGATCGCCTACGACGTCGAAACCTACGGCAGCCCCACGACGATCGAGTTGCCGTTCGTCATGGCTGTCATGGCCGACCTTTCCGGCGCCTCGCAGACCAAGGAAGCGTCGAAGTCGGTTCTGGACCGCAATTTCGTCGAAACCGACGCCAATCGCTTCCCCAAATTCATGGAAGCGATGGGACCACGCGTGAAGGCGCGCGTGAAGAACACGTTGCCCCAAGCCGAAGGCCAGGAGCGAGACGAAGAATTGGCGATCGATCTCACCTTCGCGAAGATGGGTGACTTCGCGCCGGACAAGGTCGCCGAGCAGGTGCCGCAACTGGCCGAGATCCTCAAGATGCGGCGCCAACTCGAGGAACTGCTGGGCTTCATGGATGGACGGGTCGACGCCGAAAAGCGCATCGCGCAGCTTCTGAACAACGAGCCGCTGCTTAGCAAGATCGCCAGCCAGGCGATTTCCGACGGCAAGGGCGAGGAGTAAGTCATGGCCGAACAGCAAAAGACCGCAGCCGCTACCGCCGAGGCCGAAGCCATCGATCTTGGCGAATTCAGCGGCCTTCTTGAAAAGGATTTCAAGGTCAAGAAGGACGACAGTGAGAAACTGCAGCAGTTGGTGCGCAACCTGGCGCTGGCCGCTCAGTCCCGTTCCGAAACGACGACCATCTCGTCCAACGCGATCAAGTCGATCAAGTCGCTGATCGCGGGCATCGACAAGATGCTGACGACGCAGGTCAACGAGATCCTGCATGCCCCGGAAGTGCGGGAGATGGAAGGCACCTGGCGAGGCCTTTGGTACCTCATCAATAACACAGAGACGGACACCAAGCTGAAGATCCGGGTGATGAATATCTCCAAGGAGCAGTTGGCCGACACGCTGGAAGACTACGAAGGCCAGATGTGGGACCAGAGCCCGATCTTCAAGAAAGTCTACACGGACGAGTATTCGATGCTGGGCGGCGAGCCGATCGGCTGCATCATCGGCGCCTACGAGTTCTCCAACCATCCGCGCGACGTCGGCCTGCTGCGCAACATCTCGGGTGTCTGTGCCTCGGCGCACACGCCATTCATCGCGGCCGCCTCGCCGCGGCTGTTCCGCATGGACAGCTGGCAGGAACTGCCGAACCCGCAAGACCTGCAGATGATCGTGAACAACCCGGCCTATGCCTCCTGGCAGTCGCTGCGGGAGAGCGAGGATGCCCGCTATATCGGGCTCACCATGCCACGCGTGCTGGCACGCCTGCCCTACGGCTCGGAAACCGTTCCGGTGAAGGGCTTCACCTTCGAGGAAGAGGTGGGCGGCGACCACAACAAATATGTCTGGATGAACGCCGCCTTCCCGATGGGCGTCAACATCAACCGCAGCCATAAGCTCTATGGCTGGGGAACGCAGATCCGCGGCGTCGAGAATGGCGGCACGGTGCTCAACCTGCCGGTGCACGCTTTCCCGACGGACGACGGTTCGATCGCAATGAAATGCCCGACCGAGGTCGCCATCGACGACCGGCGCGAGGCGGAACTGGCGAAGCTCGGCCTGATGCCGATCTTGCACCGCAAGAACACCGATCTCGCAGCCTTCATCGGCGCGCACTCGCTCCAGGATGACGAGACGCGCGCCGGGCGCCTCGTCGACCCCGACGCCCAGTCAAACGAACGGCTGAGCGCCAACCTGCCCTACCTCTTCCCGGTGTCGCGTTTCGCGCATTACCTTAAGGCGATCGCTCGCGACAAGATCGGATCGTTCAAGGAACGCACCGATATGGAGATCTGGTTGACCGAATGGATCAACCGGTACGTGCTGGCCAATCCAGCCTTCGCGGACGACAAGGCGCGGGCAAAGCGTCCGCTTGCCGCGGCCGAGGTTCAGGTCGACAGCGTCGAAGGCCGGCCCGGTTACTACAATGCCCGTTTCTATCTGCGTCCGCACTACCAGTTGGAAGGCATCAACGCCTCCCTCCGGCTGGTATCGGAACTGCCGTCAGTGAAGGGCTGAAGTCGCAGCGAAGTCATCCTGTTTCGTTTGAAAGCGGTGGAGAAAGACAATGCCTACCACAGAGAGAAGCGAGGCTCCTTCAATGAAGATCGATGGATTTTTGAAAGTTCCGGACATCAAGGGCCCGAGCAAGCGCGACGGCCATGAAGACGAGATCGAAGTGCATGGCGTCGATTACAAGATGATAGCGCCCTACGACCCGAATTCGCTTTCGCGACGCGGCCGTGTGTCGATGGGAATGATCAAATTCATCAAGCACTACGACAAGTCGTCGCCATATCTGAAAAAGGCGCTGTTCGAGAACAAGGCGCTCGACGAGGTGGTGTTCTCGGCACGCCGCACCATTGACGGGGAGACCAGCGACTATCTGGTTGTGACGCTCACCGACGCCTCGGTCATGGAGTACGATATGCGGCAGGCCGCCGACGAGGCCGATCTTATCGAGGAAGAAGTCAGCTTCGCCTACAAGAAGATCAAGTTCGTCTACGACAAGGACGACGAGATCGAAATGGACGTCTATGTCGGCAAGTGAGGCCAAGCGGCATGGCCCGAAGCCGCAGCTTGCCGGCAGTTCGCGGGCAAAGCGCGAGGCGGTCCAGCCCTCGCTCTGGGACCGCCTCGTCAACGACTTGCCGGGGCTGGCATCGGAGATCGACGGGCTGCGCCGTCTGCTGGATGAAGAACTCGGCGCCGAGCGCGTCGAGGCTCTTCTTGCCGGCAGCGCGCGCGCCATCGATGCCGACGCCGAACTCACGCCCGAGCAGAAACAGCGCCTGCACCGGCTGGTCTTCCAGACCGAGCATCGCGCCGAGATCGAAAGCCGCGGCGTGGTGGTTTCGGCACGCGTGTTGAGAGAAGCCGTGCGGCGCGACATCGAGGCCCTGTTCAACACCGAGCGCTTCGAATCCGAACCGATGCTTTCCGATACCGAACACGAACAGCCCCTGGACGAACTGCCGTCGCTCGCCGACTTTCCGGAGGTGCGCCGCAGCGTGGTCAATTATGGTGTGCCGTCCTTTTCCGGGCGTTCTTCGCGGGATTTCGACCGCGATGCGCTGGCGCGCGAAATCCGCGCAGTGCTTGCCACCTTCGAGCCACGCCTGAAAGAGAGTGCCACGACCGTCAACGTGACGCTCGGCGACAAGAGCGTCGGCCTCAAGATCGAGATCGACGCGGTGCTGACCATGGCCCCTACACCAGAGCGTATGCGGCTGCGCACCACGATCAATCTCGACAACGGCCTGGCACGAACCGAATTCCGGGAGACCTGAGATGGATCGGGTCTTCGTGGAGTATTACGAAGAAGAACTGACCCATATCCGGGCGTTGGCCGCGGAATTCGCCGACATGCATCCTGCGGTTGCCCGTAATCTTTCCCTCGACACGGTCCCATGTCCCGACCCTTATGTGGAACGGCTGCTCGACGGCGTGGCCTTCCTGGCCGCGCGCACCCGTCTCAAGGTCGACGCGGAGCGCTCGCGCTTCTCGCGCGCCGTGCTCGATGTGCTTTACCCGGATCTGGTGACGCCGGCGCCGGCGACGGCGATGGCTGTGCTGAAACCCGGCCAGCAGGTGCAGTCGATGATTGCCGGCCACGCCGTCGCGCGCGGCACACGACTCGTCTCCGGCCTCAATCCAGGGCTTTCGACGCGTTCGACCTTCACCACCGCGCAGGAGGTCACGCTGTGGCCGATTGCGATCGCCTCGGTCAGCTATTTCCAGGATCGTAGCGCGCTCGCCGCCGCCGGAATCGCGCCGATCGGCGACGCGCGCGGCGAGGCGGCGTTTCGCGTCACCCTTGCCCGGACGGGAAAAGGCAAGCTCAGCGAACTGTCGCTCGACCGTCTCGATCTTTATTTCGCCGGGCGTGCCAGGGCACCCTTGCTTTTCGATGCGATCTTCGGCGCCTGCTCGGCTCTCGGCGCGCGGGCGGAAGGCAAGACCAATCCGCTAACGGCGCTGCCCGAGCCCGAAATGATCGGCATCCGCGACGACGAAGCGCTGATGCCGCGCACCCGTCCGACCTTCGAGGGATACCGGCTGCTGCGCGAATATTTCATGATCCCGGAGCGCTTCCATTATGTACGGGTCGCCGGCCTCCAGCCCGTGGTCCGCAAGTGCGATGCGGGGATCGAGATCATCTTCCTGTTCCGGCGTCCGGTACCCGAGCTCGCCGATGTGACGGTTGCCGATTTCGAGCTGTTCGTGACGCCGGTCATCAATCTGTTCGAACGCGAATGCAACGTCATCGAGATCGATCCGCGCAAAACGCGTCAGGTGCTGCACGCCGACCGCACCCGGGCGCGGGATTTCGAGATCTTCCGGGTCACCCGGGTCGAGGACGCCGATGCGGAGAGCGGCGAGGCGACAATTCCCGAATTGTTCAGCCTGGGGCAGAACCGCGGCAGCGGCTGGGTCTATTCGACCGAGCGACGCCCGCGCCGAGCCACCGAAGATGAGCGGCGCGAAGGTCTGACCCGCACCTCCTACACTGGCGACGACGTCTTTATCGCCGTCTCACGGCCGGCAGGAAGCGTGCCAAACCGGCCGCTGAAGCGTCTCGACATCTCGGCTCTGTGCACCAACCGCGACCTGCCTATCCTGGACGACACGCCGACGCTGACTCTGGAGACGGCCGATCCGGTCGAGGCGGTGCGCTTGCTTGGAGCGTTGCGGGCGCCGCAGGCGGCCATCCCGGCGTCCCTCCCGGCCAGCGCGGCAGGCGAATCCCGCGCCGACAATCTCGCCTGGCGACTGGTGGCGCAGCTCTCTCTCAACTTCCTCAGCCTTGCCCAGGAGGGCCGTGGCGTGGATCCGCTGCATGCCTTGCTTGACCTTTATGCCGATCGGGGCGATCCCAGCCTTGCCCGCAACGTGCATTCGATCGTGCGCATCGATTCACGCCCAGTGATCGAGCGGCTCCAGATCGACGGGCCAATGTGTTTCGGACGCGGCACCGAAGTGACACTGCATGTCGACCAGTCCGTGCTGGCGGGTCAAAGTTCGCTGCTGCTTTCGGCCCTGCTTTCGCGGCTGTTCGCCCGCCATGCAGGGATAAACGGATTTGTGCGGACCCGTACCCGGTTGCTGCAGAAGCAGGAGGACGTGCCATGGCCGATGACGCCCGGCAATCGCTACCTGATCTAGCGGAGCCCGCAACAGTCGCGGCCGAACTGTTGCTGGAGAGCTTCGACTTTTTCGAACTGCTACGGCGCCTGGAGCAGCGCCGTGGATTGTTCGGCCATTCCGGAACGGCCGACCGCGAGCCGGCGAGACTTGGCCAGCATGTGCGCCTGAGCTTCTCGGCCCGCGACGTCGTCAAGCTCCAGGACGCCGGGGAGAAGGCCCCCGCCCGTGTGACCGTCGCCAATCTCGGGCTGCTTGGACCGGAAGGACCGATGCCATTGCATCTGACACGCTGGGTGCTCGACCGGCTGTCCCAACGTTGGTTCACCGGGGCCGATGCCGAGCAGACCAGCGACACGACCTTCGTCGATTTCGTCAACATCCTGCAGCACCGCATCATGGCCCTTTACTATCGCGCCTGGGCTGACGCGCATCCGGCGGTGCAGGTCGAGCGGTCCGTCGGCGGGCGTGTTCGCGCCATGCTGGAGGCAATGTCGGGGATCGGCCTCCCCGGCACCCAGGATCCCGAACTCGACACTGTGCGACTGCGACAGGCTGGATCGCTCGCCAGCCAGGTCGACGGCGTGGAGCGGCTGACGCTGTTTCTCGCCACCGCCTTCAAGGTGCCGGTGCAGGTCAAGGAATTCGTTGCCGCTTGGACCACCATACCGACGGCACTGCAGACGCGTCTCGGCAAGGCCCATGCCGGGCTCGGACGCGGCGCGACGATCGGGCCGCGGGTCTTCAGCCGCCAAAGCAGGATCGAACTGCGCGTCGGTCCGCTAAGCCTCGACGACTTCAGGTCGTTCCTGCCTGGCGAACGGCGTCTTGGCCTGTTCAAGAAGGCGGTACGCGACATGATCGGCGAGACGCTCGACGGCGATTTGCGCATCGTGCTCGCGTGCAAAGCCGTGCCGCCGCCACGGGTCGGGACTGTCCAGCTTGGCCGAACAGCCTGGCTGGCGCGTCCCGCCGAAAGGGGTGACGCCGACGATCTCAGGTTGCACGCCATCGTCGGCTGGCGGCCGGAAATGGCGGAGGCGGCCGCATGAGCCTGCTGCTGACGCTGGAACAAGGCCCGCGCTCGCAAGTGGTCAGGCAGAGCCGGCTGGACGAGGGCGAACTGGTGATCGGGCGCAGCGCCGATGCTGGCTGGCAGATCGACGACCCGGACATGTTCGTCTCGCGCGCGCATTGCAAGATCAGCGGCGATCGGGATGGCTATTTCATTACCGACACGTCGAGCAGCGGATTGTTCGTCGATGACTCCGACAGCCCCCTGGGACCTGGCAGGTCGATGCGGCTGCAGAGCGGCATGCGGCTGCGCATGGGCGACTATGTGTTCCATGTCGAGGTTCAATCCAAAGCGAACCGGACGTCAGTAGGCCCGGTTCCGGTCGCGAGCCAACCCGCGCCTGCGTGGTCATCGCCCGGAGCGCGAACGCCTGCCAGCATCGGCGGCGACGACTTCTTCTCGGCCAAGGTCGAGGAAGAACCACGCCCGCCACGCCCGGCGGACCTGCCGAACCCGTTCGAGCAGCCTGTTCCGGGGGCTTATGATCGCGCATCGAGCCAAGGCAGTTCGCCTGCCTTTGACGACCCGTTCAGCCTCGACCCGGTGGCGACGTCGCAATCCGGTGATGTCGCTGCTCCAGGTCAGCCAGATCCGTTCGGGTTCGGCGAAATGCCTTCGCGCAACGATGCGTCAGGGCATGCGGCAAAGCCGGCCAGCTTCGATGACGATTTCAGCTTTGGGCCGGCGGCGACCCCGCCTCTCGCCAACGGAGCCGACCCGGCAGGACGTGTGCAGCATCAGGCTGAAAAGCCGCGCGCCGGGCATGCCTGGGATGTGCCGGTGCAGGCAGCCGAGCCACCGCCGCCGCGACGCGCCGCTCCAACGCCCAGGCCGGCGCGCCCGGCGCAGCCCGCATCCAGCGATATGGCGCTTCGTGCCGCATTCTTGCGCGGCATGGGCGTCGAGGAGGCCGATTTTCCCGGCCGCGATTCGATCGCCGAAATGGAAAAATTCGGGCGTGAATACCGGCTGATGCTGGATGGCTTGATGCAACTCCTGCGCAAGCGCGCCGAGGAGAAGGGTAGCGCGCGCGTCGCCCAGACGGTGGTCGGCGCTTCCGAGGTCAACCCGCTTAAATTCCTGCCGACGGCCGACGATGTCATCGTCACCATCATCTCGGAACGCAGTCCGGGCTTTCTATCCGGCGAGGCGGCGATCAACGATGCGGTAAAGGATCTTGCACAGCATCACGTACGCGCTTGGCGCGGCGTTCAGGCCGCGCTTCGGCGCATGATCGACCGTTTCGATCCGGCCGTGATCGAGGAAGAGCTTAAGTCCAATTCCGCCATCGGCAATCTGCTGTCCGGCGGACGTAATGCCAAGCTGTGGGAGCTCTACCAGAAACGCCATCGCGACATCGCCCAGAGCGCGGAATCGAGTTTCCTGGGCGAGATCGGCGCAGACTTCAGGGACGCATATGAAGAGGAGGAGTAGGACATGATCGACAGACGCGAATTCGTCGTTGCCCTCGGCGCTACCGGGCTGCTTGCGGCTTGCCAGAGCGGCCCGCCGAAACCATCGGTTATCTCGGTCAACGTGACGGGGGGCGCCGGCATGAATCCAGGACCGGGCGGCGGCGACAGGCCGGTGACGGTCCTGGTGATGCGGCTTGCCAGCACCGGCAAGTTCAACTCGGCCGACTATTTCGCGCTGCAGGGCGACGCGAGCTCGACGCTCGGTGCCGACCTCATCGGCTCCGACACGATCTCGGTTGCGCCCGGCAAGACGGCGGCCAAGACCATCACGGTCGAGCCGAACGCCACGGCACTCGGCTTCGTGGCGCTGATCCGCGAGCCAGGCGGACGCAACTGGCGCACGACCAAGTCGGTATCGCCAGGGTCGAAATTCACCATCAATGTCAGCCTCGGCAAGGGCGGTATTTCCGCCTAGCGACAGGGGCCGCGGATGGTTGTGTGCAGAAAGTAGTGGCATGAGCGATGCAAACAGGGTGCTGTGGTCGGAGGGCCTGTTTCTCAGGACCCAGCACTTCCAGCAGCAGGATCGGTTCTTCGAGGGCATGGTGCGCGGCGCATTGCAGGCCGGCCAGCTCCATACTTTCGGCTTCCAGCAACTGACCCTCGACCAGTCGCTGCTCGATGCCGGCCAGGTCTCGATCGTGTCCGCCCGGGGCATTTTCCCGGACGGCACGCCTTTCTCCATCCCGGAACTGATGGATGCGCCCAAGCCGCTGCCGGTCACGGCGGACACCGGCGCCGGGCCGGTGCTGGTCGCATTGCCGCTTGAGCCAGCCGGTGGCGTCGGATTCGATCCGGCGCATGCGGCATCGACGGGCGCGCGCTACCACGGCAAGATCGTTTCGGTGCGCGACGCCGTCCAGAGCGGCGCCGATCCGGAAGAGATCGAGATCGCGCGGCCGCAAGCCGCCCTGCTTGCGCCCGGCAAGTCGGTCGGCGGTTATACCGCCTTGCCGATCGCCGACATAAAGGGTGTGCGCGCCGACGGCGGCATCTCGCTCGATGAGACGTTCCTGCCGCCGACGCTGATCACCGGCGCAGTCCACTGGTACCGGCAATTGCTGCAGGAGGTCGTCACCGGCCTCGACCAGATCGCTGAAGCGCATGGCAAGATGGTGATGGGTGGCGCCGGTCGCAGCGTCGAAGACCTTTTGATGCTGCACCTCGCCAATGCCGCTCGCCCGCGGCTTGCCCATATGCTCGCGCAGGATGTCTTTCATCCGGCCGAACTCTATCTCGAACTTGCCGGACTGGCCGGCGAGATGGCAACCTACGGCTCGAGCTCGCGGCGGCTCGGCGAATTGCCGGCCTACGATCACATGGCGCCCGGCCCCGCCTATATGGCGCTGGCCGACGCCTTGCGCTCGCTCATTCTGAGCCTGCGCTACATCGAGCCGAAATCGCGCGTGCTGCCGGTCATGCGGCACGCGACCAATGTCTGGAAAGTGCGCATCGACAACCCGAAGCTCTTGGTCGCCAGCCGCATCGTCATCCGCGTCGGATCGGAACTGTCGGAAGACGCGCTGCGCAAGATCTTCGTCAACCAGGCGACAGTCGGCGCCGCTGACCAGTTCGAAGGTCTTTGGAAGTCCCGCCTGCCGGGCATTCCGCTGAAACCGCTTCATTCGCAGCCACGCGAGATTCCCTACGATGGCGACCGGCTGTGCCTGGAGCTTGATCAGAAGAGCGAGCATTGGGCCTCGTTGCTCGACGCCCCCGGCTTCGTCATCGGCGTTTCCGGTGTCCTGCCGAGCGAGCCGCAGGTCGACTGCTACTCAGTGAACAGGTGACGCCATGAGCCGGGATGATCCTTTCGGACTGTCGGAGGATCGCGAACGCACACGGATCAGGCTGGCGGGCGCTGCGCCACGGCCGATGGCGCCGCTAGCACCGGGCGCCCCGGTCAAAATGGCGCGCGCCCATGCCAACACGCTCATCAATATCTTCGCGCCATTGCTCGAATTCGCGCCGGAGCTCGAAAGCGCGCTGGCGCCGGAGAACCCGGAAGCGATGCGCACGCGCCTGCTCGACGAGTTGGTTCAGGCGCGCGACGCCGCGATGGTAGCGGGCTCCTCGCTGGAGCGCGCCGACCAGGCGGCCTGGGCCGTGGCGGCGTTGCTCGACGACCTCGCGTTGAACACGCCTTGGGGCGGCGCCAGCGCCTGGCCACGCCAGCCGCTGGTGGTCATGCTGCGTGGCGACGTCGATGCCGGCACCCAGTTTTTCACCCGCCTTGACGAGCTGGAGCGTCACCCGAACCGCGACCACGAGATGCTGGAGCTTCAGTATTATTGCCTGGCGCTCGGCTTCCGCGGCAAATATCGCGTGCCTGGCCGCGCCGGCGACCGGTCGCTCAACGCCGTGCGCCTCGCCGCGGCGCGCTTCCTGCGTAACGCCGACGCCGAAGACGCCCCGCTGTCGCCGCACTGGAAGGGCGTGATCGCTTCCGACGAGCCGCAGCGCTTCATCGTCCCGATCTGGGTGATGGCACTTGCCGCAATTGCCGCCGCCGCCGCCGCATACATCGGTCTGTCGATGAGCTTGAGCAGCCAGGCGGTTGAACTCTCCGCAGTCGTGCGCACGCTGCCGCCGGCTTCACGCGGCGACGTTACCCGCGCCGCCCCCAAGCAGGACGCGCCCGAACCTGAACCGCCGCAGTCGGTCGATTTCGCGCTGTTGCCCGCGTTCAAGGCCGAAGCGCCGGCCAGCCTCAAGGGCGCGCTCAGCGGCACCGAGAGCGTCTCGCTAGCCAAGCTGATCATCCAGTCTTCCGACCCCGAGCTGTTCCAGTCCTCGCGGTCGACGCTGTCCCAAGGCTATGAGCCGCTGATCGCCGCCATCGCCAAGGTCATCCTGGACAACAAGGAGCTGATCGGAAACATCACGATCATCGGCCATACCGACAACGTGCGCCTGCAACGGTCCAACCCACTCGCGAGCAACCAGCGGCTCTCGGAGGCGCGCGCCCAAACCATAGCGGACCTCCTGGTTCAGGCTGGCGTGCCACAAGAGCACATCCATTCCGAAGGCCGCGCCGACACCGATCCGGTGGCCGACAACGCGACGCGCGAGGGCCGCGCGCTCAACCGGCGCGTCGAGGTCCTGGTCGAGAAGAGGCTCTGAGATGTTCATCCTGCGCTTCTTTTGGGCTGTCATCACCTCGCGTTTCCTGTGGACGCTGCTCGGCATTGCGCTGCTTTCGCTGTTGATCTGGGTGTTCGGCCCGATCGTAAAGGTCGGGCCTTACGCGCCATTCGAATCCGACAATGTGCGCATCGCAATGATCGCGGGGCTGATCATCCTGTGGCTGATCTGGCTGATCCTCGCGCAGCGGCGAGCCATCCGCGCCAACCGCATGTTTGTCGCCGAGATCGCGGCACCGGTGGCGGAAAAGCAGCTCACACCCGGCGAGGAGAGCGTTGCAGCCGTTGGCGCCAAGTTCGGCGAGGTGATGGCCGAGCTCAAGCGCCGCAAGCTCGGCGGCAGAAAATTCCTGCGCGAGATGCCCTGGTATGTGATCGTCGGGCCGCCTGCCACCGGCAAGACCACGGCATTGCGGCAGTCAGGCCTCAATTTTCCAATTGATCTCACCGATGATTTGCAAGGCGTCGGCGGCACGCGCAATTGTGACTGGTTCTTCTCCGAAAACGCGGTGCTGATCGACACTGCTGGCCGCTACGTTCAGCAGGAGAGCCAGCCGGACGTCGACGCGGCTGAATGGCTGGGCTTCCTCGACCTTTTGAAAAAGCACCGCGGCCGCCGCGCGCTCAACGGGGTCATTGTCGCGCTGTCGATCGATGCGCTCTCGGAGGGCGACGAAGCGATCAAGGCGCATGGGCGCAAAATCCGCCGCCGGCTGGCGGAGCTGAACGATCGGCTGGAGATCCGTCTGCCTGTCTACCTGATGCTAACCAAGGCAGACCTGATCAAAGGGTTCGAAGCCTTCTTCGGCGGCTTGTCGACGAGCGCCCGCGAGCAGGTGTGGGGGACGACTTTCCCGCTCGACGCCCGTGTCGACGCCGGAACAATCCAGGCGGAACTTACCGGGCTTGCCACCGAGTTGGAGCGGCGGCTGGTACCGCGCCTGGAAGATGAAGACAAGCTCGGCTCACGCGCCGAGATCTTCCGCTTTCCGGCGCAGCTGGCGAGCCTTGTCGAGCCGATCAAGACACTGATCGAGGCGATGTTCGGCGAAAGTCGCTACGAGGAGGCAGCCTGGCTGCGTGGCCTTTACCTGACATCGGCGACACAGGAAGGCGCTCCCATCGACCGGCTGACCGCGGCGCTGTCGTCGTCCTTCGGCCTGCCACCGCGCCGCGCCATGCCGACGGCGCGTGTCGAGAAGCGCAGCTTCTTCCTCAGGAACCTTCTCACCGAGGTGATCTTCAAGGAGGCCGGCCTCGGCACATTCGATCCGCTGGCGCAGCGTCGCCGCGCCTGGATCTGGCGCGGAGCGGCCGCCGCCTGCGCACTCGCGGCTTTGCTGGCCGGCGGACTGTTCACCTGGTCCTACCTCGACAACCGCAATGCGATCACTGAACAGGCCGGCCAGTTCGAAGCCCTGCAAGGGCCGCTCACCCAAGTCGCCGCCACCCCGGCCGCGGTCGAGCAACCGACCATGGATGGCGCGCTGGCGGCGATGGACGCGGTGGCGACCGCCCGGACAGCGCCGCCAGATGCCGTCCATAACCTGCTGGGCCCGACCGCCTCGGCGGAGCTGGTGCGGGCACAGACCGATACCTACGACCATGCGCTGCGCAATATGCTCGAGCCGCATATGGTCGCCCTGCTCGAGGCCACGATGTGGCGGCAAATTCGCGATCCGGATTTCATGCTCGGCGCGCTGAAGACCTACCGGATGATGACAGGCTTGTCGCAGATGGACACCGAGTTCGTCCAGAATTGGTGGGTGAACAGCCTGCCGCAATTCGCGCCGGCTCCCCCCTTCCCCACGGCCGACGCCGAAGAGCACCAGCTCGCAGCCATCCGCCGCATGGCCGTCGACGACAGCTACATCGCTCCGGACAAGGCGCTGGTCGCGGAGGCGCTGAAGACTGTGTGCACGATCTCACTGCCGGAGCGCGCCTACAAGCAGCTCCTGGCCGACCCGGAAGTGGCGGCCGTCAAGGAATGGGTGCCGGCCAATTTCGCTGGGCCGAACGGCGCCAAAGTGTTCGCGCGCCGCTCCGACAAGACGTTGCGCGTCGGTGTTCCTGGCCCCTATACCTATGCCGGCTTCCACGACGCGATCCTCGATCGGGTCGAGGATGTAGCGGGACAGGCGGCCCTCGATCGCGCGGTGTTTGCCGGTGGCTGCGCGGAGAATTCGGAGACGTCGGTTTCAGCACTCTCGCAGGACATCTTGAAGCTTTACTATGACGACTATATCGCGCAATGGGACTCTTTCCTGCGTGACATGCGGCTTGCCCCGCTTACCGATCTCAACATCGCCAGTGAGAACCTCAAGGACCTTTCAAGCGCCGACTCCGCGCTGAAGCGCCTGTTGACGGCAGTGGTGCAGGAGACCGACCTCACCCGTTCCGACGATGCGCCAGCAGGCGACAAAGGCGGCGCTGCCGCCAGCACGGGCTCGAAGCTGCTCAGCAAACTCGGCAAGCTGGGCAAGGTGGTGACCACAGGCGCGAAGCTCCTGCCGCGCGCCGGATCCGCCAGCCAGGTGGACATGACCGGCAGCCTCGTTGCCGAGCATTTCAAGCCGCTCAAAGGCACCATCGCCCAGGTCGACGGCCAGCCGCCAGCGCTCGACGCGGCGATAGTGGCGCTGACTGCGCTGTCGAACGTGCTGCAGACGGTCACCGCCAATCCGAACCCGCAGGATGCGATCAAGAAACAGGGCGGCCTTGCCGAACTGACAGGCGCGGTCGCCAGGCAGGCGCAGATCCTGCCCTCGCCGATCAACGACTGGCTCGGCGGTATCGCCGGCGACACCAGCGGCCTGTCGCAGAAGGCCGTCACCAACGAGCTGAACGCCATCTGGCGGGCCGACATACTCCCCTTCTGCCAGGCGGCGCTCAACAACCGCTATCCATTCAGCGCCGACAGCGCGGTCGACGTCAATGTGCGCGACTTTCAGCGTCTGTTCGGACCCACCGGCATGATCGATGCATTCATCAACGACCACCTGATCAACTATGTCGACACCGCCAGCGAACCATGGAAATGGCGGGCCGATTTCGGCCTCGACCCGGCTGCGCTTGCAGCGTTCGAGCAGGCCAGGCATATCCGCGACGACCTGTTTCCAGGCGGCACTGGCCCGGTGATGAACTTCACGCTGGAACCCAAGGACCTCTCACCCAACGTGGCGCGGGTCACGCTCAACCTCGATGGCCAGAATCTCGTCTACTACAACAACGCGACGAGGCCGCAGCCGATGACGTGGCCCGGCAAGGATGGCACCGGCGTGATCTCGCTCGCCTTTCAGCCGGTTGACGGCTCGCCCGAAGTGATGCTCAACGAGACTGGCAGCTGGGCCTGGCTCAGAATGCTGCGCGGCGGCCGCTTCGCCGCGACCAAGCTCACCGACGTCTACAGCCTGCGGCTCGGCACGAAAGGCGTTTGGGCCGATTTCGAGCTCAAGGCGGCCAGCGTCGAGAACCCATATACGCTCGAAATGTTCAAGAAGTTCACATGTCCGCCGCAGATCTGACCCTGCCCGGCTTCTACGGCAAGATGCCCGCCACCGGCGATTTCGTGACGCGGCGGCTGCCGGCAGATTTCGTGCGCGCATGGGACCGCTGGCTGGCGCAGCACATCGTGCCGCTGCTTGGGCTCGAAGCCTGGCGGACAAGCACGCCCTTGCGCTTCCTGGCCGGCCCCGATTCCTTCGGTCCCTCGGCCGGCATCGTGCTGAAGAGCGCCGACCGGGTCGGCAGGCAGTTCCCGCTTAGTGTAGCTGCTTGGCTCCCCGAAGCACGGCTGAAGCTGGCCTACTTGGACGCGTGGTTCGACGGCATCGAAACCGCCGCCCTGGCCGCACAACGAGGCGAGCTGACACCCGACGAACTGGATGCCGCCCTGATGGCCTTGCCCGTGCCTCTAATCGAGCAGGATGGCGATGTCATCGACGACCTCGTCATGTGGTCCGCGCATACGGATATTTTCGACGTCGATCCGCAGGCGCCGCAAACGACACTTGAACAGATCTTCGCCGGCCACGTGGAGGCGAGCTGATGCAGATCTGGAACCAGATGGGCTATCCTCATCAGTTCACCATGGGCATGGACAAGGCCGGCCACGAATGGATCGTGGTCGTGGTCAAGGGCACTTTCGATTTTCCGACGAAGCCTGGCGGGCTGGTGCAGAAATCGGCCGAGCAGGTTCCGCTGGTCATGGCCGACACGCAAACCGGTGTGCCTGGCTATTCGGCAACGTTGTGGGAGACGGATTTCGCCTTCCGCAAGCCGCGCTGCGATGTGATCGCCAATGGCTGTGCCCATGCGCCGGGGGGACGGCCCGCGGAGCGCGTTCCGGTCGGCATCAAGGTCGGCAACTGGTCGAAGCTGTTCGAGGTCGTCGGCCACCGCGAATGGCGCGCCATCGGACCGGTCTTTACCGCGACCGCGCCGCAGCCCTTTCTGAAACTGCCTATCTCCTATGACGTTGCCTGGGGTGGCATCGACAGGCTGGATCCAGAGGACAAGCTTCCCGCCAGCTATAAGTACAACCCGGTCGGAACAGGATGGTCGCGCACCAAGAACCAGCGCCTCGTCCCAGGGTTGCGGCTGCCCAACACGCAGGCGGTCGATGAGGAGATCCGCTCGCCCTTCGGCGACTACAAGCCGATGAGCTTCGGCCCAATGGGCCGCGGCTGGCCTGGCCGGATCGAGTATGGTGGCACCTATGACGATAACTGGACGAAGAACATCTTTCCGTTCCTGCCGCCGGACTTCGATGAACGCTACTTCCAGATGGCGCCGCCTGACCAGCAGATCGATAATCCGAAAGGCGGCGAGGAAGTGGTGCTTGTGAACCTGACGCCAGAGGGACGGACGAGCTTTCGGCTGCCGGGGACCGCGCTGCCGATGACGTTGTTCAAAGGCAGGGAGAAGGTATTGGAGACAAGCATCCACCCTGACACTATCCTCTTCGACACCGAGAACAGGCGCCTCTCACTAGTTTGGCGGATATCGCAGCGTATCCACAAAACGATCCTCGACTTCAACGAATGCTGGATCGGTCCGCCAACTGCATCGATGCTCCGCGCGCGTGCTACCGGGCGAGCCTATATCCGCGCCAATGGAACAGCGCCTGAGGAAGATACCCAAAACGCATGAGCACGGCGATCGACATTGCCTCGATTGGGATGGTGACCGCCGTCGGTCTCGACGCCCCATCGGCTTGTGCCGCGATGCGGGCACGGCTCGATGGCTTTCAGGAAACGCGTTTTGTCGGATCAGGTGGAGGGTGGTTGATCGGCGCCCCTGTTCCTCTTCCGCGCAACTGGATTGGCGAGAAGCGCATCGCTCACCTCGCCGCAGGCGCGATCTGTGAAGCTTTCGAGAGTGTCCCGCAAGCGCGAGGCAAGACCGCTTTGATCTTGTGTTTGCCCGAGCAGGATCGACCGGGCCGCCCAGTTCAGGACAACTCCGTCCTGCTCCGCCGAATTGCCGAGATCGTCGAGGTGGAGCCCCACATAAGGTCTCGCATCGTCGCGCATGGTCGCCCGTCAGGGCATGTCGCGCTCGACCACGCTCGCAAGCTTCTCGCTGCCCGCGAAGTTCCTTACGTGATGATTGCCGGTGTTGACAGCTATCTGACCGCACCTGCGATCGCACACTACCTAAACCAGCGCCGTTTGCTGACACCCGATAATCCCAACGGCTTTATTCCCGGCGAGGCCGCCGCTGCAATATTGTGCACCCAATCAAAATCCGGCGGGTTTCGGCTTTTCGGTCTTGGCCTGTCACGGGAAGTCGCGTCGATCTACAACGGCCAGGATCTGCCTCTGCGAGGCGATGGAATGACGGCCGCCTATAGTGCGGCGTTCGATGAAACCGGCATCGAGATGAACCGGCTTGGTTATCGGATCGCCGACCTTATTGGCGAGCAATACTGGTTCAAACAGAGTGCGCTGGCTAGCCTGCGATTATTGCGCGGCCGTCACGATTTCCAAGACATCTGGTCACCTGGAGAATCTGTTGGCAATGTCGGCGCGGCCGTCGGCCCATTGATGATCGGCATGGCGTGGACAGCGGCGCAAAAAGGTTATGCCGCAGGAAACCCTGTGCTTATTGAGGCTTCCAACGACGCTGGTGCCTGCGGAGCGGCGCTACTCGCAGCGAGGGCGGCCTGATGACTGTCTACGCGAATGGTCTGGAAGTCGCTTGCAAGGCGCAGTCCAACAAGGTCATTGCAGCCTTTCCTGACGTCTGCTTCACGCCGCCGGAAAATCCCGCGACACCGCCAGGGGTACCTGTTCCCTATCCCTCCTTCGGCCTTGACTCCGACACCGACAGCGGCACCGGCACCGTCAAGATCGGTGGCCAAACCATCACCCAGAAGAACAAATCCTACTACACAAAGACCAGTGGCACAGAGGCTGGATGCGCCGCCAAGAAAGGCGTGATCACCTCAGTCAACACCGGCAAGGAATATGCCGTCGCATGGTCGAGCGATGTGAAGGCGGATGGCGAACCGGTCAGCCGCATGACCGATCTTTCGACTAACAACCATGCCTCGCCAACAGGTAACGCGCCGCCCTGGCCGAAAGTCGGCCAATTGACCGTCGGTGGGGTGGACTGTGCGACCATTCTCGCAAATCTCGGCATGAAGGTTCATGCCTACAAACATGCTGACAAGGAATGCAGTTCAAGTCAGCAATCTGATCACATACTTCAGAACGCCTGTTTCCAAAACTCACGCGGCGGTCAGGCAATCAGCACAGTGTCGGACTATAAGATAGGTGACGCACCCTGTGTGTGCCTCGACGACAAGACCACCCGTGGCACCGAGCATGGCGAGAAAACCGCTGAGCAGGGCGACTGGTCGAAGAAACAGCGGGCAACGGGCAAGAACCCGACCTACAAGGAAGTTCGTGAGGGCAATTTGAATGCTATGAAGAAGGCCAAGGCGCCCCATATGGACGATGGGCCTGACGGCAAGGAACATCCCGCCGTCACTTGTTTGCGGATGATCTGTGACGCCTTCTTCAAAGATATGATGGACGGCGACGATGAAGCCGCTAAGGACAGCACACAATGTCGGGCGCCGGCAACCGGGGCATTCAAGCAACAGGCCACCGTTACCAGCGGTCCGGTTTGATGAAGGACAGGATCTATGAGCGATTATTCAGTGAGTTGTGATGGCGTGGCGCTCGACGGCGACGGCGTAATCTACAGTATAGCTGTTTACAGCGACGGAGAAGGCTTCAATTCGTACGTCTACCAGGCTTCCGACGTAGCCGATCGCCTAGCGCCAAATATCCAAACCGAGTTGCTCGATGTCCAACTGTGGCTGACGTCGATCTGGCGTTCGAAAACCGGCTGGCTGTACGTCACTGATGCTGATGGCAACGTAAGAATATACGATGGCGCGGGATGGACTGTATCGCAGGCGTCCGCTCAAGCGCTAACGTGCATCTGGGGTCTGTCGGATACAGAGGTCTATGCCGCGGGCGACGAAGGGGTCGTCTACCGCTGGAATGGAACGGCGTGGTCCGCCTTCAGCCCGCCCTTGGGCGGGGTGATTTTCTCGATTCGCGGCGTGTCCGGACGCGATCTATACGCCTGCGGAACGAACGGCTTGCTTTGGCACTTTGACGGTTCCTGGACCCGGATTCAATTGCCGACCAACCAGCGGCTCCTTGGTCTTCTGGCACTCACTGCAAGCGACATCCTGGTCTGCGGAGCCGGAGGAGTGCTTTTCCGCGGATCCGACATTAACTGGAACGATGTGTCTCAACCGGGCCACGATTTCCATTCGCTGGCCGATTATCGAGGAGCAATATACTTGGCAGGAGGGAGTGAGGGAGTATTCCGCTTCGACGGCACTGCGATCACCAACGTCAAGAACACTATCACTTCTTATAGGCTGGTTTCCAACGCCAGCTACCTCGCCAGCGCCGGGGATGTGATAGCAGCCCGTTTTGACGGCCAGAGTTGGTTTGGGGCCCGCTACAGCTGAACGGCAACTCAAAGCCCAACTACAGGTCAGCGCCTCGCGCCAGCACGCAGGTAGGCCCGCACCCTTTTCAGATCTAACTCCACTATTCTGGGCGGTTGTTTCACCGAGAGCATCTGGATTACGAAAAGTTCTCCGGTTTCGGGAAATTCCGCATGGAGTTGTTCGGCAATCTCGCGCCCCGTGGCCCCCGCGACTCTCAGTCCATCGAGATGCGCCTCCAGCCGCTCGACAAGCCGTGCAAGGCGCTCCTCATCCATGTCCGGATTCTTGCCTGGGTTGAGCAGGTTGTAGTCGTACACGGTCCAGAGAAACGCTGCCATCTCGGCGTGCTGGCGGACGATATCACGAAGGACCGGCGCGGCCATCAGTTCAAGTTGACCGAGCCGCCGCGGATGCGATTGGCGGCACTTGCGTGGCTGGTCAAATATGTGCCCCGGATGGTGATGCGGCCGTCCTTCTCCATGATTATCGTCGCCTTGCCGCAACGAAGCTCTATCCGCTCGTCCCCGATGATCCGTACTTTCTCTCCATCGCGGACGATCTGCGGGTCCGAAGCCCGGCGCGCTGGCTCGACGATCCGCCCGACAATGAGAGGCCGGCTCGGGTCACCATCCTGAAACAACAAGGCTACCTCGGCACCAATCATGTCCGAGGTGAATACGGCGAGGCTGCGCGCCGGAATTGCCGTCTCTCTCTCATTTCCTGGAAAGACAACGAGCGGGGCGTCCTCGCCGAAGCCGAGAAATATGCCGATCACAACTCCCTCAATCCGCGCTTTCGTAGTCGTCATCGCATGCCCTCAGTTCTGCTTTATCTCCGAGCCCTTCATCGTAATGTCGCTCGAGGCTTTGACGTTGATCTTTCCAGACCCCTTGATGGTAATGTCCTTGCCTTCTATCGAAATCGTGCCGTCCTTCTTCATCGCGATCGCCGCCGAACCGCATTTGATGACGATGGAATCACCAGCTTCGATCATCAGATCCTTGCCGATCTTGATCGCGCCGTCTTCGCCCACTTCGACAAGGCTGCCCTTGGCGACTTTGAGTGCTCGCGAGCCACCAACTTGAATGACATCATCGTCGGCTATCTTAGAGGTACGGCCCTTGCCGATCTCCGAAGTATGCCCGCCCCCGACACTGAAACTCTGATCTGCGGCTACCTGTACGCTCTGGTTAGCTCCCACAGACCAGCTGTCGTCCGCACCAATTGTGTGGCTCTGCCCCGCCCCCACCGTAACCGAGCGGGATGTGCCGATGGTGTTCGTCTGCACCGCGCCGACGCTTCTTGTCTCTGAAGCTCCGACGGTGTCGACGCGCGCGGCGCCCACCGTGATGGTTTGGACGATCGCTACCGTCTGCGAATGGTTGGCGTCGATGTTTTCCGTCGAGTTCGACACAACGTGGATCGTCTCGTTGGCCATCACCGTCAGCGACCGGTTCTTGCCCACCGTCTCGGTGTCGTTCGAGCCGATGCTCGTGGTCTGGTCGACGCCAATCTTGACCGTCTTGTTGTTGCCGACGTCTTCGTCGAGGTTGTGGCCGACGGAGTGCTTGGCGTCGTGGTCGATGCGGTCGGACTGGTCGTGCTGCACCGTCTTGTTGCGGTCGTGCTTGATCAGCAGATGGTGGTCCTTCTGCGCCTGGAAATTGACCAGCTCGGAGCCGGCCTTGTCCTCGAACATCAGTTCGTTGAAACCGCCGCCGCCTTTCGAGGAGTTCGACTTCCAACCCGATTGCGTCGCGTTGGCCGGCAGTCCGTAGGGTGGCATCTCCGCGGCATTGTAGACGCGGCCGGTGATGATCGGCAGGTCCGGGTTGCCTTCGATGAAGTCGACGATGACCTCCTGGCCGATGCGCGGGATCTGGATGAAGCCCCAGCCGCTGCCGGCCCAGGTCTGAGACACGCGCACGAAGCAGGACGAGTTCTGGTCCTTCTTGCCGAGGCGGTCCCAATGGAATTGCACCTTCACACGCGCGTATTTGTCGGTGAAGATTTCCTCACCCGAAGGGCCGACCACCGTTGCCGTTTGAGGGCCGCGCATGATCGGTCGCGGCGTGATTCGCGGTGGCCGATAGGCCAATTTCGTGGGTGCTACGCCCAGCACTACCTTGAAGTTCTCGCTGTGTGCTTCGTTCTGGGTCCGGTAGCCCGGATCGAACAGCCGGTATTCGGCGCTGACCACCAGATAGTCCTGGTTCTGGTCGTCGCGAGGAAAACTTTCCAGCGTGAACTTGCAGCCTGAAAAAAGGCCGCGCACGGTGCCTACGGCCGTGCTGTGCTGGTGCACCGCCTGGAGTTCCTCGCGCCGGATACCCGCAATCTTATCGCCCCGCCCAACATCGAGATGCGCGCCGGGCTGGCGATAGTTTTCGCCCGAGGCTTCCTTGTGGCTGAAGGGCTGGGCCGATTTCGCCATCAGATCGGCGCCAGGCTTCTCGAAATCATAGTCGGTATGGGCATAGGCGCCTGGTCGCACCGCGCTGCCTGGGATCCATTCGGTAATGTATTCAACGTCGCGCCGCGAGCCGTGGCCTTCGAAATTATAGAGCACCTTTTCGTAGCCGGGCACCGGCTTCAGCTTGCTCATCGCATCGCACAGCACCAGCGTGTGCTTGCCCTCGTCATGCTCGAAGAAATAGAAGATGCCTTCGTGCTCAAGTAGCCGCTGCACGAAATCGAGATCGCTCTCATCGTACTGCACGCAATATTCGCGCGAGGGATAAGACCCCTGCAGCCGCTTCTCGAATTTGGCGATGCCGTATTTCGAGAATATCTTTTCAATGATCTCGACCGCTGTCATGTTCTGGAAAATACGGCAGTCGGTGGTGTTGCCGAGGAACCAGAGCCATGGCCTGACAGTTGCCTCGTAGAACGCCAGCCGGTCCTCGATGCGGGTTAGCTTGAAATCCGACGCTAGGCCGCTGAACCAGCGCTTTGGATTGGATTCACCTTCGACTGAAACGATGCCGCCCAGCATCTTCAGCGGATCGACGTCCCGGCTCGTGCTCACGAACCCGACGGTATAGGCAAAACAACGACTGATCTCGTCACGACCGACAAGATGGGTAAAGGTCAGCACATCGGCGCCAACCGGCGTCTGCACAACCGTGGCACGTTCGTTCGGCATGGGTCGTGCCCCTCCTGGACGCGGCCGCCAGTGTGATGGATTGAAGCCCCCGCATGCGTAACTGCATCACGTTCGGGAAGTTTTCGAATTCACCGCATCGGACCATTGCAAGCCTAGCATATGTTTTCTGGCGGCCAAACAAAAGCAATGGCTAACCGTGGCGTATATTCATGTTAAACGCACCTCTCCCACCGCGCTGGCAAGCTGCTAGAATGCCTTGGATTTCAGCGTTGACAGTGGCTTCGAATGTTCATTTCGCTCCAGATCAGCAATGTTGATGGGCTGCCGCCGGGGGTCGCGACGAGCTATGCCGCGCGCGACCGCAGTTTTGAAATCGGGCGCGAAAATTGCGATTGGACACTGTCGGACCCTGAAAAAATCATCTCGGGCCGGCATTGCGAAGTCCGCTATCAAACTGGCTCGTTCTGGCTTCATGACGTCTCGCGCAACGGCACTTTCGTCAACGGCTCCCGCCAGCGCATGAATGCGCCGCATCGGCTGGCCCAAGGCGACCGGCTGCTGATCGGCCGTTATGTCGTCGCCGTTTCGGTCGACGAAGAGCGCGTCGCCACCGGTCATCCCCAAGCCAGGACCGGTTCGACGCAACGCGAGTTGCCGCCCTCGACGGGAACGCCGCTGGAACTGGGCAGCGCACTATTCCTCAAGCCGGCGGAGGCAACGCCGGTGTCGACGTCCCCAGTGCTGCAGCCCAGCCCCGCTGTCCCGGCCAGGCAGCCAGGGGAAGCGGACGGGATACTGCGCGATATCGCCAGGGCGGCCGGCTTATCGCCGGAGTTGTTGCAGTCGCGCGACCCGAATGACGTCGCTGCCGAGATCGGTGCGGTGTTGAGAACCACGGTTGAGCAACTGTCCTTGCTGCTCAAGGCGCGCGCGGCGGCCAAGGTGCTCGCCAAAAGCGCGCACCGCACGATGATCGGCGCCGATGACAACAACCCACTGAAATTCGTGCCGGGCACCGACGACATACTCGAGATCATGTTTGCCAAGCGCCGGGCCGGCTATCTCGACGCCAGGCATAGCATCGAGGATGCGTTCCGCGACCTGAAGACCCACGAAATCGCGACCTACGCCGCCATGCAGGCCGCGCTCTCGAGGCTGCTCGACGACCTGTCGCCGGAGGCGATCGCCAAAAGAATCCCGCCTGCGTCCTTTTCATCCAGGAAAAGCCAAGCCTGGGATGCGCTCGTGGCAACGTGGCGGACGATGGAGGACAAGCACGAAAACGGTATGCTGGACGTCTTCCTCGCCTATTTCGCAGAAGCCTACGCGAAGGCTGGCAAGCAGAAATAGCCTGGCAAGCAGAAATAGCCGCGCTCGGCCAATGTCGTCAGCAACGCCCTTACGGGCTGTGTGAGGGACCGCTAGACGGAGCCGCTTCCTTGATCCTCCCGCTTTCCGATTTCAATCGGCTTCGGGTGCGACTAGGATAGCGCATGGGTGCTTGCTTGGCTGGCAAAGCGGCGTGGCTTGGGGCGTGTGCAGGAATGTCATGTTTCGGCAAGATCAGTCTTTCCATCCGGCACGCTGTTGATACCCTGCCTGGTACGCCCCTATCATCCCGCCTGGAATATCCCCATAGCACCTCGACGGTGGTGCGCCGATGAGTTCGAAGGACGATCCCTCCGAGCCGCCGGACAAAACCGTCATCCGTGCGCCACGGCCAAGGCAAAAGCCGCGCGTGGCTCCCGATAGTTCCGGTGCTCCATCACCCGCCAGGGAATCGACGGTGTTCGACCCCGGCCTCGGCCGACAAATGCCCCCCGGCTGGTCGTCCGGAACGGTGGTCTTTCAGGGGGCCAGCCACGGAGCTGAGCCCTCGGCGGCACCGGCGTTGCAGCAGGACGCGTTGCTCGACGCCATCGCTGGCGTGAAGTATGCCGCGACAAACCCTATCCTTGCCGCCGCAGCCCCCTTGCTCATGCTGTTCGGTCAGTTCCGGCTGATACCGGTCGAACGGCAAGCCGCAGCCTTGGCGGAGCATATCGCAGACGCCATCGAGACCTTCGATCATACCATTGCCAAAGCCGGTATTGGGGAAGAAGACGCACGGATCGCGAAATTTGCGCTTTGCGAAACCGCCGACGATCTCGTCGGCAACCTGCCCTGGCCGAACAAGGAAACCTGGCTTCAGCACAGTCTGGTGGTGCAGTTTTTCCACACACGACCGACAGGCACCGGCTTCTATGGAGCGCTGAACAACATCCTCGCTAAGCCTGAAGCGCATTACGACCTGCTCGAATTGATGCATGCCTGCCTGTCGCTGGGGTTCGAGGGCCAGTATCGGGGATTGTCCGGCGAACGGAACAAACTCGAGCGCGTTCGGCGCGACGTCTACGACACGCTGCGCTATTTCAGGCCGCGCGCCGCCGAGGACATTTCGCCTCGGTGGCAAGCCATGGCGGCGGCAATGGCCAGGCCAGGAGGGCGGCTGCCTCTGTGGACGATCGCAGCCGCCGCAGCGACCCTTGTGACGGCCGCCTTTTTCGGGCTGCGTGTATTGATCACCGACGAAGGCGACGCGACCGCCGGCGAGTTGCTGGCGCTCAATCCTTCCACCCCGGTCACCATTGAACGCGCCAGCGTGGCGACACCCGCCGAACCGGTGCAAGCCAACCCGCCGCCACGCGCTCCTCCAAACACCACGCAGATCGACCGCATCCGTACTGCACTCGCCAAGGAGATCGCCCGCGGCGGACTGAGCGTCGGCACGAAGGGCGACTTCATCGTTGTCGCGATCAGCAACCAGCTTTTGTTCGTATCCGGCCAGGCCGAGTTGACGGCACAGTTCCAGCCCATCGCGGCGGATATCGCCACGGCGCTCGATGCCGAACCGGGGCCCATCAAGATCGTCGGCCACACAGACAATGTGAAGCCGAAGAAGTCGAGCACGTTCAAGTCGAATTTCGATCTTTCCGTCGCGCGTGCAAAAGCGGTGCAGGCCATGATCGCCAAGCGATTGAAGGATCCATCGCGCCTGAGCGTCGACGGCAAGGGCGAAGACGAGCCCATCGCCGACAATGCGACGGCGGACGGCCGCGCCAAGAACCGCCGCGTCGACGTGATGATCCCGAAGGAGGGGTCGTTGTGAGCGAGCGCGGCGAGGAGCGGCTGATCCGCTGGGTGCTGCGAATCTTCAGCGTGCTTGCCTTGGTCGGCTTCTCGGCCGCCGTCTGGTATGCCGGACCGCTGATCCGCTTCGCCGATACCCGCCCGCTTGGATCCGTGTGGCTGAGGGCGGTCATCATCGGCGTGACCGTCGCGGTGCTGGCGCTGTTCTATGGCATTCGCTCCTGGCAAAGGCGCAAGGCGCAAAAGGCGCTCGAAATGGCCATTGTGCGCAGCGACGAGCGGAGCGACGATTCACAGATGCTCGAAGCGCGCATGAGCGAAGCCATAGCGACGCTGAAGCGGACGAGCCGCAAGCGCAACTTCCTTTATGACGTTCCCTGGTACATCATCATCGGCCCGCCAGGCGCCGGCAAGACGACGGCGCTGGTCAATTCCGGGCTGAAATTTCCACTTGCGGGCTCCGGCAATGCCCAGCCGGTGGCGGGCGTTGGTGGCACGCGGTCATGCGACTGGTGGTTTACCGATGAAGCGGTGCTGATCGACACGGCCGGCCGCTATACGACGCAGGAATCGGACCGCGAGCGCGACAAGGCAAGCTGGCTTGCTTTCCTCGGATTGCTCAAGAAAAGCCGCGCCAGGCAACCGATCAACGGCGTGATCCTCGCCATCAGCCTCGCCGATTTCATTGGCCTCGACGACCAGCATATCGAGGCACATGTCACCGAGATAAGAAGCCGCCTGCGCGAATTGCACGAGACGCTGAAGATCCAGTTTCCCGTCTATCTGCTTTTTACCAAGGCCGATCTCGTCTCCGGCTTCATGGAGTATTTCGGTGAATTCGACGAATCGCGCAGGCGCAAGGTGTGGGGCACGACGTTCCAGACCGTCGATCGCACAAGGAACATGGCCGGCGAGGCGCCGGCCGAATTCGACGGTCTGGCGAAGCGCTTGGCGGAAGAAGTTGTCGATCGCTTGGAGGAAGAGGCCGACCCGGTAGCGCGCATCGCCATCTTCGGCTTCCCGGCGCAGTTCGGTGCCCTCAGGAACCGGATAACGCATTTCATCGGCAGTTTGTTCGATGCCTCTCGATTGCGGGTGAATGTCAGCCTTCGGGGCCTCTATTTCTCCTCTGGTACCCAGGAAGGAACACCGTTCGACCAGGTGCTGGGCGCAATCGGCCGCAGCTTCGGCACCACCTCGCAGGCGCATCTTTCCGGCACAGGCAAGAGCTTCTTCCTGCACGATCTCCTGACCAAGGTGATCTTCCCGGAATCGGGCTGGGTATCCTTCGACCGAACGGCCGAACGGCGCACCAGGCTCGCGAGACTTGTCGGCCTCGCCGCGATTGCGCTGGCGGCCTTGGCGGCGCTCGGCGCCTTTGGCCTCAGCTTCTTCGCCAACAAGTCGCTGATCACCTCCACCAGGCAGGCCATGGCGCAGTATCGCGACAGCGCCGATTCGCTGCTCAAGAGCACGACGGTGACCGACGTCGACCTGGAAAACGTCATCGGCCCGCTCGACCAGCTGCGCAACCTGCCCGCCGGCTTCGAGAACGGCGACCAGGCAAAGCCGATCGAGGAGACGTTCGGGCTTAGCCAGCACGAGAGGCTGCTGTCTGCCTCCAGAACTGCCTATCGGCAAGCGCTCGAGCGGACATTCCGCTCGCGGCTCTTGGTGCAGGCCGAGCGCACCATCCAGGCCAAGATGGCCGATCCGATCGCGCTCTACGAGCCGCTGAAGATCTACCTGATGCTGGGCGGCAAGGCCCCGAAGGTCGATGACGAGTTGATCGTTTCCTGGATGAGGCAGGATTGGGAAGAGAACCGCTATCCCGGCGAAAGCAACCGCGAGGGCCGCGCGCAGCTCGAAAAGCATCTGCGCGCCATGCTCGCGCTCGACGACGCCTACGATCCCGTCTTCGAACTCAACCAGCCACTGATCGAAGCCGCGCAACGCTCGCTTGGGCGCATGAGCCTTGCCGACCGCGCTTCGGCGCTGATCAAGTCGGCGGTCTACGCCGCAAGGCTGGAAGACCTCTCCGTTGCAGCGAAAGCCGGCCCCGAGGCGCAGCTGCTGTTCGAACGCATGGATGGCAGCGATCTCGCCGATCTCAACGTTCCTGGACTTTACACGCGCGCCGGCTTCAACCGCTTCTTCCTGCCACAGCTGTCGCGCATCGCGCAAATGCTCGTCAACGACCAGTGGGTGCTCGGCGGAGGCGGCGAACAGGGCGGCATCGACCAGGACCTGCCCAAGCTCGGTCCCGAATTGATCGACCGCTACGGCGAGGAATTCTCCTCCGCATGGAACCGCGTGCTCGACCAGCTAAAGTTCAAGGCGTTGCTCAAGGACAAGCCGCAATATCTCGCGCTTTCCGCCCTCGCCGCGTCGGACTCGCCTCTCGATCAGTTGTTCACGGCGATCGCCGATGAGACTGCATTGACGAAGCAGAACACCACGGCCGAGGGCGAGAGCAGCGCAGCGCAAGAGGACCCACCCAGCATGGCCAAAGGCCTGGCACGCATCGGCCTGCAGATCGCCGGCGGCAAGTCGCAGAGCCGAGCCGGACTGGATTCGGCTGTCGCGCAGAATGCCGGCGCGGGCGTCGAGGCACAGTTTCGATCGTTCCAGGCCCTGGTGAGCGGCGTCAGTGGACGGCGGCCGCTCGATGCGTTGACGCGGAATTTCCGCGAAATCCTTCAAAGCCTCAAGCTTTCGGCCGATGTCCCTTCACAGACCGAACGCGTCAACGCCAACCTGCAGTTGCAGATCTCCACGCTGCGCGCCAATGCCTCCCGCCTTCCGAAGCCGCTGGCGCGCATGGTCAACGCGGCAGCGGACGAGTTTGAAAGCAATGTCGCCGAAGCCTCGGTGGCCAACCTCAACCAGAATCTCGACCAGACGGTCACGCGAGCCTGCGAGGAGACGGTCAACGGTCGCTATCCCTTCGCCAGTGACGGCACCGAAGAGATCTCGATAGCGGATTTCGCCAAACTCTTCGCGCCGGGCGGGCTGATGGACCGCTTCTTCGCGCAGAACCTTGCGCCGCTGATCGACATGACCGGCCAGGAATGGACCTGGAGGCAGGATGTCCGCTCCAGCCGCGACCTGGCGAAGTCGACCTTGAAATCATTTCAAGCGGCCGCCGAAATCCGCAGCGCCTTCTTCCCTTCCGGCGGCTCGGTGCCGTCGGTTTCGATTACCTTCACGCCTTTTTCGCTGAATAGCGACGCTAACAACGCGGTTCTCAACATCGACGGCCAGACCGTCCAAAGTAGCCAGGCGGGGAGCGCGCCAAGCACAGTGACCTGGCCAAACAGCACTGCCTCTGGTTCCGCCAGCCTCAGCCTGATGCCGGAAATGCCAGGCCGCGACTCCGCTCTCAAATTCGAAGGACCGTGGGCCTTGAGGCGTCTGTTGGACAAGGCGACCATCACCGGCAATGGCGCCAACACCGAAGCCCGTTTCGTGATCGGCGGACGAGACGTCGCTTACACGATACAGACCGGACCGGGGCCTAACCCCTTCCTGCTGCCGGCCCTGTCCGGCTTCAGCTGTCCGAAGGCGTTCTGACATGGCTGTGTTCCAGCGCACCGACGGCCGCAGCGTTCATTTCGGTACTCTAACGTATGCGCTTGTGGCAAAGTGGCCTGGGCACCCTGCCCATGCTTGGTCACAGAGGACGCTCGCGAAGCGCTTGGTGGCAAATTGAGCTCTGTCGCCCTTCCCATCGAATGCTTCGGCGTGAGCCATAAGGGCTGCGTGCGCGACCACAATGAGGACAACTACCTGATAGAGCCGCAGACCGGCCTGTGGGTGGTGGCCGATGGCATGGGCGGGCACGAGGCCGGCGAGGTCGCGTCGGCCAGCATCGTCGATCATCTGGCGACGATCGGCATTGCGAGCTCGGCACCAGACCTTCGTGCGCGCTTCGAAGACCGGCTGAGCCGCGCCAATTCCGAGATCCGTAACATCTCGCGATCCCGCGGCATCACCATTGGCTCGACCTTCGCGGCTTTGCTTGCCATGGACGGACGGTTCGCTGGCCTGTGGGCCGGCGACAGCCGCATCTATCTGGTCCGCAACGGCGCGATCTTTCAGGTCTCGAAGGATCACACCGAGGTCCAGGAGTTGCTGGACCGCGGCATGATCAGCGCGGAGGAAGCGCTTACCTGGCCGCGCCGCCATGTCATCACCCATGCCGTCGGCGTCAGCGATGAACTCGAGATCGATTTCCAGCAGGGCGAGCTGATGCCGGGGGATGTTTTCGTCCTGAGCACCGACGGACTGACGGCACATGTCAGCGACGCCGAGATCGAAGCCGCGGTGATATCCGCAACGCCCCAGGCGGCGTGCCGAAGCCTGCTGGAGACGGTGCTGGCGCGCGGCGGAACCGACAATGTGACCATCGTACTCGTGAAGATCGGCGGCGGGCGCAACGGTGCGCTCCATTCGGATCGGTCCGAAGCGGAGAGCCTGGCGAGATGAGCGACGACAAGACCCGGATATCGACGGATGCCACCTATGCTGGCGTCGGGACCCAGCTCAGCGGCATTTATGAACTCGACGAGAGGATCGCATCCGGCGGCATGGGAGAAGTCTACCGCGGCCACAACATCCAGACCGGCGACCATGTGGCGATCAAGATCGTACTGCCCGAATTCGCCCGCGACCAGACCATCCTGTCGCTGTTCCGCAAGGAAGCGTCGATCCTCAACCATCTGTCGCATGACGCGGTGGTGCGCTATCACGTCTTCACCATCGATCCGAGGATCGGCCGCCCTTATCTCGCGATGGAGTTCGTGGACGGCCAGTCCCTGTTCGACGTGATGCGTCGCGGACCGATGCCGGGGGAAGAAGTGCGGCGGCTTTGCCATCGCCTGACGTCGGGGCTCGCCGCAGTGCACCAGGCGGGCGCGGTTCACCGCGATCTCTCGCCGGACAACATCATCCTGCCTGGCGGGCGGGTGGAACGCGCCAAGATCATCGATTTCGGCATCGCTCGGTCGGCGGCCGCAGGCGGTGAAACGCTGATCGGCGGGAAGTTCGCTGGCAAATACAATTACGTCTCCCCGGAACAGCTCGGCCTCTATGGCGGCGAGGTTAGCGAGCAGTCCGATATCTATAGCCTCGGACTGGTGCTCGCCGCCGCATTGCGCGGAAAGCCGCTCGATATGAACGGCACGCAGTACGAGGTCATCGAGAAACGCCGGACCGTGCCGGACCTGTCCGACATCGATCCCGATTTCCACGAGCTTATCGGCGCGATGTTGCAGCCGGATCCGCGCGATCGGCCGGCCAGCATGGCCGAGATCGCCAGGGCAACGCGTAGCGAGGATGTCGACGTGACATTGCCGCCGGCATCGTATGGTTCGCGTGAACGCTCCGGTTTGCCGCGCGCCGGCTGGACGGCGCTGACCGAGTCCAGGCTCCAGCCTTCAGTGCCTCCGGGCGAACAGCGCTTCGTTGAACATGTGCGGCCGGCGCATCTGTCGCAACCAGGGTCCGCGCCGACGCCCGCGCCGGCCAGCGCCACCACGCCGGCTGGGCCGCGAAAATCGTCGCGGATGCCGGCCATCGCTGGCGGCCTTGTGACGCTGGCGGTCCTGTTGGGGGGCGGCGTTTACTTCAGTGGCATGCTGGCGCCATCGCCGGCCGAAAAGGAACTCAAGCCTCTGATACCGAAGCCGGTGGCCCAAACACCGCAAGCGGAAGCATCGAAACCTCAGCCACAATCACCGGTGCAGCCTCGGCCGGAGCCGTCAAAACCTGACAGCGCTGCCACCGTCGAAACGGTGAAGCCACCTGCCCTGCCGGATGTACAGGTGAAGACCCCAATACCGGCTGAGAACCAGGCGGAGGCGGCGGGCGAGCAGACGCCGGAGCCGGCCAAGCCCACCGAAATCCCCGTACCGACCCCCAAGCCCGAGGTGCCGCCGGCGACAGAATCACGGCAGCCCGCCGAGCAGGCGCCGGCCGCCCAGTCCGAATTGACGGCCAACAACAATCGAGCGCAAGTGCCCTCGGTCGAGATCAAGCCTGCCCAGACGCCGGCCGCGAACCCGCCAACGGCAGTGCCGGTGCCAAAGGCTGAGGAGAGTGCGAACTCGTCAAAACCAGCCAGCGCGCCGCCGAAGGCGTTCGAGCCAAGCCAGGTGGTGGCAGAGGGCAAGCCGGCACAGGAGGCAACCCCGCCGGCGACAAAACCAAGCGCAACCGACCTCGTCGACACGCTGTCCAAATTGGCCAAGCCGAACGCCTCCTCGCCTCCGATTGCGCAGAGCCCCGTGCCGGCGCAGCCGACCAGCCCGCCGGCTGAACAGCCGGCGCCGACCCCGACCGCCAGCCAGCCGCAACCAACCGCGCCATCAGAGCCAACGCAGGCGGCGCAGCCGTCCCAACAACCGCAGTTGCCGGTAACCACGCAGCCCGAAAATACCGAAGTCGCGATCAATGTGCCCAAGCCGGCGGTGCCGCCGGCGAAGGCGGTCGACGAGACGGCGCAACGCGCCTCATGGGTGCGCGACTTCAGCGGCGGCGACTGCTTCTACGCGTCGCTGACACCGGACAACGCCAGCACCCCCGCCATCGAGGGCTTCGCAAGGGCCGTGCAGCCGTTCGAGCGGATGCTCAATGATTTTCGGTCGAGGTTCCATGTCGAGCCGGACATCAGCGTCCGTCTCATCGAGCAACCCCAGTGTGAAGTGACAAACTTCCTGCGCTTCATCGACCGGAACCGTGCGGAAAGTCCGCAGCTCGTTCTCGACCGGACATCGGTGCCGGATGGCGCGCCGATCAGCGGCACGCTGGTAACGCATGGCGGGCTGGTTTCCAACGTCATGCTGATCGACCACAGGGGCATCGCCTTCAACCTCGACGATCGCATCGTGGCGCAAGCCGACAAGGCGACTTTCAACATCCCCATCGGTCTAGGCGCCGCCGACAAGGCGGCCGGCAAGGCCCTGCCGCAGATCATGCTGGTGATCACCGGACCGAAGGACATCCAGGCCGCGATGTTCTCGAGACCGACACCGGTCTCCGAGCTTTTGCCAAAGATCCTCGAGGAGATCGGCTCCGACGGCTCGCGGTTTTCCGCCACCGCCAAATATTTCCGGCTCGGCGGATAGATATGAACGCCGATGGACCTTCGCCCCTCGCATTCATTTTGCCAGCCCTCGTCACGCACAAAGCGTAGCTGGTTTCGATTATTGCCGGACTTCTCCCACCGCCTGGCATTTTCCGCGCTGTTCGGCGCGGCGCTGCTCGTTGTCCTCTCGACGAGCAGGGCGCATGCCGAATTCACTGTCTGCAACCAGACGCTCGACGTCGTCAACCTTGCCGTCGGACAGAAGGTTGACAATGCCGATCAGACCGATGGCTGGTGGACCATCGGCGCCAACCAGTGCGTGAACATTATCCGCGAGGAACTGGCCAACCGCTACATCTACCTCTACGCGACCGACGTGTTCGGCCACGCGATCCTCAACGGATCGACCGAGATGTGCGTTGATCGGCGCCGCTTCTCCATCCGTGGCATCGAGGATTGCTGGCAGCGCGGTCACATCGCGGCGCGTTTCGTCGAGGTCGATACGCTGGAGCAGGTGCGCTGGACCTATTTCCTGACCGGAAACAGCCCGTGACGCACAGCATCGACACGAGCTTCAGACAGAAGAAGCTGGCGCGCTTGGTCGAGCGCAGACGCAAACTCTGGCGCCGCGTTCTTGCTGGCGTTGCAACGCTCACCGTCATCGCGATCGCCACCGGCTTCTATCTTACCAAGGACAACTGGTCGTTCGGCGACGAGGATGAGGAACTGCATCCCGTCGAAGGTATGGAAGACGTGCCGCCCGACGCTTCGGTCTATGTGCCGGCCATCATCGACCTTGCCGGTGACCCGATGTGGATCACGCTGGCGCCCGATGCGGACACCGCCGCGAAGGGCCACACGGTTGCGCGCCCGGCCGAACTCGATAGTTCCGGGGCCTCGCCGCAGATCGAGATTCTGTCCGACGTGATGTTGAGCGCCAGCGAGAAGTTCATGACGACGATCCCGTCGACGCAGGAGGATTTTGCCTTCTTCAAGGCGCAGCGGCAGACTGCTCCGAAGCCTTCAACTGGCCCAGACGATCAGCAACCGACCTCGCCCGCACCTTCGCCCAACGACCAACCGGGCGATCTGGCGAACGACCTGCAGGCGCCGCCGGACGCGGGCGATATCCCCGCCGGTTCGGCGCCCAAAGCCGACGCAGACTCCCCCGAGGCCGGCTGGGGCGAGACCATCGACCAGGGAGAGGCAGCGCTCCCCGCCTTCAAGAGAACCGCTATCGAGAACAACACCACAGTCGCGACCGTCACCAGCGAATATCAGCGCTTCGCGGCGACAGAGGACACTTTCGTGAAAATTCTCAACGACCGCAGCCTGGAAAGCGTGGCGCTCGACGCGCATTTCTCCGAGGAGGACGCCAGGCTTGCGGGCGAGGCGCTGAAAGCGCTGTTCAAGCGAGATGGGCTCGAGGCCGGTTTTGTGGTCGCCATGCGAGGCTTCCGGCCGAACCGCGAGACGACGACGCTGTCGCTGATGCAAGTCTCGGTCTACACAAGGAACGTCTATGTCGGTACGCTGACGCGCAACGCAGCGGGCGCCTTCGTTTCAGGGGTCGACCCCTGGGTGAGCGAGGACCTCTTCAACTATTCCGGTGCCTCGGACCAGGGCGGGCCCAAGCGGCAGTACCGCCTGCTCGACGCAATCTACTCGACCGCGGCACGCAACAAGGTGCCGACCAGCGTGATCGGCGAAGCGATCATGTATCTGTCGAGGGGACAGGATCTCGACGCTTTCGCCAGCGAGGACCAGCGTCTGGTGATGATCTATTCGCAGAGGCCGCGCGACCAGGGCGAGATCTCCGGACGGGTGCTTTATGTCGGCGTCCAGGGTAAGGACAAGAACCTCGACTGCTTCGTCTTCCAGCAAAGCGATGGCCAGTATGCCTGCGTGACCGGCGATGATCAGGTTCGTTCGCTGACCGTCAGCAACGGCATGGTCACGCCGGTCGCCGGGGTGATGACGTCGACCTTCGGCCCACGCAAGCATCCGATCCTCGGCACGGTTCGGATCCACAAGGGCGTCGACTGGGCGGCTCCGGTCGGGACGCCTGTCATGGCCGCTTTCGACGGCGAGATTTCCTTCCAGGGCGATGGCGGCAGCTATGGCAATCTGGTGAAGATCACGCATGCCAACGGCCGCGAGACGCGCTACGCGCATATGCAAAAATTCGCCATCGCCAGCGGTGTCGGCACCAAGGTGAAGGCCGGCGACGTCATCGGCTATATCGGCACTACAGGGCTTTCGACGGGCCCGCATCTGCATTTCGAGCTCTACGAGAACGGCGAGGCGATCGACCCGCTCGGGACAGTCACCGCAGTCGCCACCGCCGTTTCCGTCAGTTCCGGCGGGCCCGGCGATTCCGCGGTCGAGACGCTGACCGACCGGATCGTCCACGTCGAAAGCGGCGGCAGCGCTCGCGCCAAGAACCCCAACTCGTCGGCAACCGGCGCCGGCCAGTTCATCACCAAGACCTGGATCCGGATGATGAACACCTATCGTCCCGACCTTGCCCGATCGCTTTCGACCGGCGACCTGCTCGCGCTTCGCTATGACGCGACGCTGTCGCGCGAAATGGTGCGCAATCTGGCGCGCGAAGGGGAGGCCTACCTGCGCGCCCGCGGCCACCAGATCACCGCCGGTCGCCTGTATCTTTGCCATTTCCTCGGCATGGAGGGGGCGCACCAGGTGCTGGCGGCGCCGGGTTCGTCGCAATTGAGCGCCGTGCTGGGATCAGCCGTCATCCAGGCTAACCCGTTCCTGACCGGCAAGACCGTCGGTTACGTCATCGATTGGGCCGAGCGGAAAATGGGGCAGAAAGTGCCGCGCGTGGTGACCGATCAGACCCAGCCGACGACCACCACGACCGAGGTGCGGCAGACGTCGCCGGAGTTCGAGAAGTACAAGCAGGCGATAACCGCGCTGCTCAATTCAATCCAAGAGAGGCTTGAGCCAGGTTAGTGACCGTCCCTGCTCAAAAGCGACACAACGATTGCCTGGTCGACGATTTTGACACTGACGGCTGGTATATCGGCAAATATTTGCAGAGGCCAGAGTGCACCCGGTGAACCTAAACTGTCGTCGGGGCGACATAAGCCTGAGAGCCATTTTTGACGAAGCGACATTGTCGCTGACGAATTGAGCATGCACAGACATCAATTCCGTGCCCCGATGGGCCGGAGGGCTGATCCATGAAACTGTTTGCCATCCTTTTGAGCGGACTTGTCCTTTCCATCCTTGCCGCCTTCGGCGTCCAGGCCGCAACAGCCGAGAGCAAGCGTGTCGCACTGGTCATTGGCAACAGCAAATATGTCAACGCCGTTGCCTTGCCTAACCCGGCGAACGATGCCCACCTGATTGCGTCGACGCTGCGCAACGCCGGCTTCGAAGTGATCGAAGGCGTCGACCAGGACAATGCCGGCATGCATGGCCTGATTAGCAAATTCACCGAAGAATCCTACAACGCGGACCTCGCGGTCATCTTCTACGCCGGCCACGGCATGCAGGTCGACGGCAAGAACTATCTCATACCGGTCGATACCGACCTGACTTCACCCGCCTATCTCAAGACCCGCACAGTTCAGATGGACGAGTTCATGGCGGCGCTGCCTGCCGATCCCGCCGTCGGCATCATCATCCTCGATGCCTGCCGCGACAATCCGCTCGCTCGCACGCTGGCCACGGCGCTGCCCAAGAGCCGCTCGCTCGGCGCCGGCCTCGCGCCGGTGGATGCAAAGGCAGACGGCGTCGGCACCGGCGGTGTCCTGATTGCTTATGCGACCGATCCCGGCGCCGTCGCTTTCGACGGCAACGGTGTCGACAGCCCCTACTCCCTGGCATTGGCCAAGCACCTGACCGAACCCGGCGTCGAGATCCAGAGCGCGCTGACGCGCGTGCGCGGCGACGTGACGGAAGCCACGCAAGGTCGGCAGCGCCCATGGCACAACGCATCGCTGGGGCGCGAGGTTTTCCTTGGCAAGCCAGCGGCACAAGCCGCGGCGGCGCCGATCGCCAATGCAGCCAAGACGTCGGCCTCGCCCGCCCCTGAGCCGGTGGCCAGCGATCCGCCATCCTGGGAGGTCGAGCAACGCCTTTGGGATGAGGCCTCGAAAAACAACGCCATTCCCTATTACGAGGCGTATCTCGACCAATTCCCGAGCGGCCGCTTCGCCACGGTGGCAAGGCTCGACATCGACCAGCTGAAGGCGGGCAAGCAGACTACGGCGCCGCCGAAGAAACAGGTCGTGCAGAAGTCCCGCACCCTGAAGCCGGTGCCACACAAGCAACAGAAGGTTGTCCAGCGCAGGCGCAGCAGCGAGACCAATGTGCGCGACGAGCCGCCGCCGAGAGACAATAATGACTTCCTGGCCAGGGCGCTCATTTTCGGCAGCGGCGTTGTGATCGGCAGCGCGCTCAAACATTGATCAGTAGGCATCAAGGGGGAATCGGCGTTTTGACAAGATTCCTTGCCAGTGTCGCTGTTAAGGATCGGCCTGGCGGCGACCGCCTACTCGGTCCTGATGCGCATTTCCACGCGTCGGTTGACCGGATCGTAGGGATTGGCGACACGCGGGTGCGACTTGCCCAGGCCGATCGCTTCGAGCCGCGCCGATTGAACGCCGCTCGCTTCGAGGAACGCGGCCACCGACTTGGCCCGCCGCTGCGACAGGTCCTGGTTGTAGCGATCCGGGCCGGTTGCATCGGTATGACCTTCAACGACAAAGCTGAACGTGCTCAGCCGATTGTCCTTCAGTGCCTTGGCGAACTCATCGAGTTCGGTGCGCGCGATCTGGTCGAGTTGCGCGGAATCAAGGGCGAAATTGATCATCATGTCGAGACCGGTCTTTTGTTGAGCTGAGCCGGTCTTCTCGGCCTTGCTCTTGCACTCTTCCTCCGTGCCGACGCAGATGCCGCGCGCGGCACCCAGATTGCCGGTCTGTCCGGCGAAGAACTTGACGATGTCTTCCGATTTCTGAAGCGGATCGGCAAAGACGTGCGTCGCAAGAAGCATGGCCGCCAATGCCAAGGCTGAACTGCCCCATCGCATGACCGTCACTCCTGTGTAAGTGGATTTCGCTGGCGGCATCATATCAAATCGGGAAGCGATTGTCTGTGGACAAACGCATGCCGCCCTTGGCCGCCACCTGCCAACGACTGACGCTTGACCGGCGCTCGGCCACAGGCTTGAGTGCTGTTCTGGTGGCTCTCGGGGTATGGCAGCCATGGCCAATGAACTCGGATACAGAACGGCACGGGATCTGTTTCTTGCTTGTCCCGCCATCGCCAGGGACATGAAATCGCTGGCCACCGGCCAGCCGCCACTTGATTTTTGCCGAGCCCTGCTTGCGGGGCGCGTGCCGGAAGAAGCAATCACGTTCTGTGCCTACCTCCTGCCCGAGCGAGCCGCCGTCTGGTGGGGACATGAATGCCTGAGCACTCTCGCCGAGCTCCTCGCGGACCGGGATCTCGAATTGCTGGCGCTTGTCCACGACCGCGTCGGCGAACCTGACAATCCCGACCATCAAGCGGTCTTGAGCAATTCCCTGGACCTGCCGCCAGCGACGCCGGCCGCCTGGATCGCTCTGGCAGCGGTGTGGCGCGACCCGACCCTCAACATGGTGTCGACCGGATTTCCTGCCGCCCATGCCGTCAATGCCGGAATTCTGGCCGCGCTGGCCCGGGCCTCGCTGGCGGACCGGTTTGCCGTGCTTTCGGCCTTTGTCGAAATGGGCATCCAGATGGCGGAGATGGAGGCGTAACGGCATTCGCCGATCCCTACGCGCCGCCCGTCATCGCCGACATCAGTCCGGCATTATTGGCAGCCGCCTTGCGCCCACCTGGCCAGCGCGACCTTGAAGCGGGTACCGAGCGGATGCTGCAGGCGCAGGACCGAGACGTCGTTGGCGGCGAAATTCTTCGCTTGCTCGCAAAGCCGGGCCTCATTCCACTGATGGCAGGTCTCGCAGTGCTTGCCTTCCCAGACCGATTTGTCGAGGCCTTCCACCGGACTGAAAAGCGGTTCGCTCTTGATCAGTTGGGCGATGCTCTTGCCGTCGATCGCCGGGTCGCCGAACTTGATGGGACGATCGAAAAGGATAGGGCCGTCGGTAGCCAGCTTCGGGATTTTCGCACGCAGGGTATCAAGCGCAAGCTGATCGGCATTCTGGCTTGGCGAAGCGCCGGTGTTGCGTGCGTCAGAGCCGGCTTCAGCTTGCCGGGTGCTCGCCTCGCCGACGATCAGCGGCGCGTTGAGATCGACCTTGTGCAGGACAACCTCGGTGGTCAAAGAGACGTTGATCCAGGGGCGTTGCTTGCCGGCGGTCGCGTTGAAGACGTCACTGGTCACCCTGTTCATCGCTTCGGTGATGGAGACATTGGATTCCCCAATGTGCTGGAGCAATGCCGTCGTGAAGGGCGAGTGGTCGCCAGACCCGTCATAGGCGAGCTGGTTGGGACTGGCGGCAAAGGCGACGAGCGTTCCAGCGCCGCCATTCTCGATCGGAATTTCCGCAAGGCCACTGCTTGCACCCTTGATGCCGGCGGTCTTTGCCAGCACATCGGCCAGAGGATTGTCCCGGCACGCGTCCAGAAACACCAGCCGTATGCTTGTCTCGCGAGACATCTGGCGCAAAATGAAATCGACCGACACGGCCTCAAAGTCGAGCGAGGTCTCGTCCTCGAGTGCGGCATCCACCGGAAGCAAATAGTTCTTGCCTGAAACCTGCAGGCCATGGCCGGCATAGAAGAAAAGCGCCACATCGGCGCCGCGCACCTGCTTGGCGAACTGGGCGACCGTGGTCTGGGTCTGCTGCTTGGTGAGATCGAAGCCAGAGACCACCTCGAAACTAAGGTTCTTCAGGCGCTCGGCCATCGCCTGGGCATCGCGCGCGGGATTGGCCAGCGGCGCGGCGTGCTGATATTGCGAGTTGCCGAGCACCAGCGCGACGCGGCGCTCGGCACTGGCGGCCGTCAAAGTCAAAAGCAGGACAAGCGCGACAAGGCCGGAGCCGCGAAGCAAGACGGTGCAAAATGCGATTGCACGGGAACCCACCCCGACCTCAGTTCGCGAGCTTCGTGGCGGAGAATTCGATGCGCCGGTTGAGCGCCTTGTTCTTTGGCGTGTCGTTGGCGGCAACCGGGCTCTCCTCGCCATGGCCGGCGGCACTGATCTGCTGACGCGGCACGCCACCGGCGACCAACGCATCGGCAACCGCCTGCGCTCGCCGTTCGGAGAGCGCCTTGTTTGCTTCGGGCGAGCCGTCCGAGTCGGTGTAGCCGGACACCTCCACCTTCAGGGTCGGGCATTTGCCGACGACCCCTTCAACTTCGGTGAGCAGCGGACGGCTCTTGGCATCGAGCCGGGCGCTGGCCGAGCGAAAGTAGATGGCGCCGGTGCGCGACAGCACGGCAAACCGGTTGAGGCACTCCTCGTCGCTGAAATTGGCCTTAGCGGCGTCGGTGGCCACGGGACCGACTTCGGCGGTTCCGGCGGCGACTGTCTGCACCGCGCCCGGCTTGCTGCCGTCGGCGACAAAGACGAAGTCGAAGGACACCGAGGCGGTGGGCACGATGTTCGTCACATTGGCGGCCTGCTGCAGCTTGTCGACGTTCGGCAGCAGGCCGAAGTCCTCGACATGCACCGCGACGGGAGCCTCCGACGCGACAGAAACCTGAGTGTCGCTGATCATGGTTACGACGACGCTCGCTTCCAGATCCTTGTCGACGCCGTGCAGGCTCAGCCGGAACGGCAAGGTTGCCTTGATCCGGCGCTTGGCCGGCAAGTCGGCAAAGGCGGCTGGGTCCACCTTCGCCGTCAGCTCGGCCGTCGGATACTTGAATGTTTCGAAGAACAGGAAGCGCATGCGCACATTGCGCAGGTCGACGCCCGTGTCGACGGAATTGAGATCGAAGCGGATCTTGGCATCACCGGCGGAATTCAGCGTGCCGGTGATATTCCTGATCTTGTTGGTTTCGACGACCGTGTTCTTCTTGACCGACTGATAGGTGAGCACCGAGGCGTCAGGGTCGAGCGTCCAGTTCGGCGCGGCATTCGCTGTCTGCGGTCCGAAGACCAGCAATCCCAATATGGCTAAGATGATCAGGTCAGGACGCTGCGCTTTTGCTCGCGCTCGCCAGAATGCAACGACTTCGAACATGGAACGCCCCCGCCAGGACAACCCGATCTCGATAACGGCACGTGGCGGGAGCATAGAGCACTTGCCTTCGATTGGCGAGCGGTTCTAGCAAGTTGCGGAGAAGCGAGACGAGTCATCTCGCTTCGGAAGAACGTGTGTCGAGGTTGCGCCGCTATCACCACCCGCCGCCGCCGCCGCCGCCGGCCCCGCCGCCGCCCAATGGCTGTATAATAACAGGCGTGGGCCCATCGTTGACCGGTTTGACCAGTTTCTTGGCAGTCACCTTCTTCTGTTTGACCACATTCGGCGCCGTCGTCACGCGAACCTGTTTGGTGCGGTGTTTCGTTGCCGGCGCCGGCTCGATCCTAGGCGTCACGGTCGTGCACCCAACGACCGCAAGAGATAAGATTGCCGCGATGACCGCCTGCTTCAATGCCCTGCCCACCATTGCCTCCTTGTTGATCAGAACAGATCGCGACGCGGATTGGCTTGCTCCCAGACGGCTCTCGCCGTCTTGACCAATTGATCGTCAACCGAGCCGCCCGCGGGGACTTTCGATTTGAGTTCGGAGCGTAGCTGCTTGAGGGCAGCCGTCTTCGGTTTAGCGCCAAACTGCGCCAGCGTGGTCCGGGCGCTCGGCAACTCGTTGCGAAGATCGAGCCCTGCAGCGAAAGCCAGATAACGGACGGCGACGACCTGATCGGATTTGTCGCCTTTCTGCATCTCGATAGCCGCGCGATCATAGGCGGCCGAATAGTCGCCGCGATCGGTCGCCAGTTCGAACAGCTTCTGCGCTTCAGTAAGATTCTGCTCCACGCCGTCACCGTCCCGGTACATGCGCGCGAGACTGCCGGGCGCATAGGGCTGGCCGAGATCCATCGCCTTCTGGAAAAGGGCCTGCGCCTGCTTTGTGTCCTTCTCTACGCCGCGCCCACTGAGATAGTTGCGTCCGAGAATGTTCATGGAATACATGTCCTGGCGCTCGACGCCCGCCTTGAGAAAGGCAACGGCCCGAGCCGGATCGGCAGGCACGCCATTGCGACCTTCGGTGAAGATCGCGGCGAGGTCGTTCATAGCATAGGTGTGGCCCATGGCCGCCGCCTTGAGCAGCAGGTCCAGGCCCCTGCCCGTATCACGCTTAACGCCGAGACCGTTGAACAAGGCGCGGCCCCAGGCAGTCATTCCATAGGGGTCGCCTTTGTCGGACGCTTTCGCATAGAAACCGTTCGCCTTGCTCGGATCCACGGCTGCCCCGATGCCGGATGAAGCGATATAGCCAAGCTCGAACACTGCGCGGACATGCCCCCTGTCGGCAGCCTCCTGGATCGCCTTCTTCGCGTCATCAACCTTGCCGGCTGCCAGCAGCGCACGCCCGAGTTCATAGTGGAAGCGGGCGACGTCGGGATAGGCTTTCACCGCCGATTCACAGGCCTTCACCGCATCGGCGCCGATCTCATTCGGCAGCAGGCCCGGGACAACACCCTGCAGGTCGAGAGGTTCACCGGCAGCCTGGTCGCACGGGTCAACGTTTGGCGAGAGTTGCATTGTGACCGGTTTGGATGAAGCGTTGTCAGCCCGGATTTCGAAGCCGACTATGAGTGGCTTGACGGCGCCGATCTGTGGTTCGTAACGCAACTGATCGACCTCATCGGCCATCACGCTCGAGCCAGGCGACAAGGCCCGATCCGGCAGGGACAACGTTCCCGTTGCCGGATAGCTCGCGAGCTTTAGGCTGACCGCGGGATCCTTGGTCGGGAAATCCAGCTTCAACGGAACCGGGCCGACGCCGACGGGAACCTGAACGTCACGGTTTTCGATCGCTTCGGCGGCGCCCGTAATGTGAATGCCGCGTTCCACCACTTCCTGCTTCTGCTCGGACTCGAGCGAGGCCACAAGCTGCTTGCCCTCGGCGCCCTCTCCATTCTTGACCCGGAACACCAGGATGCCTTGGGATTCGCCACCCCAATTGTCGCGTGTGGCATAGGCCATCATGTCGACCTCTTCCTGGGCGCCAGCACCCTTGGGGACGTCCATCTCCAATCGCGGGAGATCCTTGCCGGCGATCGATTGACCCGCCGCAACCGGCTTGCCGTCCAAAATCAGACGCCCCAACGCCGGCGGCCTTTCGATGCTGACGGTGACCGCGCCGCCATCGACATCGACCGGTTCCGGCAGGTCCAGCGCGACGGGGCCGACGCCGGACGGCACGACCTTTTCCAACACAGGCGGCAGTGCGGGCCGGTTGGCGCGACGCATGAGGACGACCTCGTCGATCAGCGATGAGTTTTCCCAAGGCACCTGCTTGCCGGCCGTAGCCTCGACCACATCCCGGCGAACAGCCGCCATAACCGAGCGTATCTCCTGGTTCGGCGCCAGCGCGCGACGGGAGAAGGCGGAGGAAAAAGGACTGAGATCGCCACTTCCGTCATAAGCGACGGCACCGGGCTCGGTGGCGAAGGCTATAAGCGTGTTCAGCGAACTTTTCACCTGCGCAAGGCCGGTGTCGCCGGCAGTGATCAGTTGGTCTCGCAACCAATAGTCTTTGCGCGGAAACGGATTGTTGCGGCAGGCGTCGAGGATGATTACCTGGATCTTCGATTTCGCGCGCAACTCCTGTAGCACATCGTCGAGCTTGACGGCCTGGACCTCAATGTCGGCCGCGTTCCTGAGCGATGCATCGACCGGGATGAGGAAATTTTCACCGCCGATCTGAAAGCCATGGCCGGAATAGTACACGATCGCCAGATCGGCGCCGTCCGCCGCCGCGAGGTAGTTGCGGAACTGCTTTTCGAATTCGATCTTGGTGAGGTCCTTGGCGACGAACACGTCGAATCCGGCCAGCCGGAAGGTGTTTGACACGTCCGCAGCATCCTTGTCCGGATTCTTGAGGACCGGAATCTCGCGGTATTCGGAATTGCCTATGACAAGGGCAACCCTTCGATCGGCACAAGCTTGGAAAGCCGTGAAGCACGCGAGCATCAGGGCCGCAATGAATGCAAAACATCGCAGCATGGCGCATCCTTAACTGCTCATGACCTGGAGGGCACAAGACACAGCTTGCGACAACCTGATCTGTTAAAGACTTCCAATCTGCCGAAACGGCAAGGTCGCACCCGCGATGGATGGCAGATGCTGTTCCCACAACTGCTAAAATAGCCCAGTGGCGTCGGTACCGCAATAAGCTGGGCGAGTGCGACCAATCAACGGCGGTATCGGGCCCTGCAGGCAGGTTGCTACACGCCTGTACCTTCTGTCCAGGCAGATCAGATCGACCCAGCGTCACGCCGCAAGAAGAAACGCAAGGCGCAAACGGCCTGGTTCAACGCGCCCCACGAGACCGTGCGGCCCACCGAGTGGGCCTGATAAGCGCGCACCTCTTCGTATCCCAGTTGACCGGTGATCGTCCAAAAAAATCGACTGAACTTCGCCACGTGATGCACGTTGGATCGCTGGGTCTCCGGTGACAAATTGCGGATCGTCAGATCTTCAATCATCCGCTGACGCAGAGGACTGGTCTGCTCCATCTGGGGTTCTCCTGTCTGGAAGGTTGGCTCGACACCAAATCTTCTCAGACAAGGACCCTCCTCAGGCCAGACCGGCGCATCAGCTACCGCGGCAGCGGTTTAGTTCAATCACAAAACCGACTGATCCGGAATCCCTTTTCCATCAACTCGTGAACCGCTCTAGTTCCGCTCGAGAGCGTCGCTGGACTTCAAGTCGCACCGAGTGCACAGGAACGCACGCGGTAATGCGATGCCTTTCGCCATGACGGCTGAGCGCACGCAGCGCACACGAGTTGCCATCTAAACTTCGGCCCAAATCTGTCGCAAGAGCCAGTGCCGGGAAGCCGCTGGCCCCTTAATAACCGCTGGGCATCAGACGCGTTCCCGATCACGTAGATTCTGCACATAGACATTGATGATCAGCGCGACGAGCAGAATGATCCCCCGGATGAGGATTTTCAAAAAACTGTCGATCTGGACATGATCGAGGCCATTGTTGAGGACGCCGAGTATGCACAGGCCGATGATCGTGTTGCCAATCCCGCCACGGCCGCCAAAGAGGCTGGTGCCACCGACCACCACCGCTGCGATGGCGTCGAGCAGATATCCGTCGAACTCGTTCTGCTGGGCGCTGCCGAAATGCGCCACGCCAATCATCCCGGCGACACCGGAACAGACCGCTGAAATGACCATCACCGCGCCTAAGACCAGTTTGACGTTGACACCGGAATATTCCGCCGCTTCGCGGTTGCCACCGACCATGTAGATATATCGGCCGAAGCGCGTGTAGGTCAAAACAATATGACCGACCAGCAGGAATACGCCCAGCACGATGATGATCCAAGGAAATCCGGCTATCGTGCCGGAACCCATCATCGTAACCAGATCGGGAACGGCATAGGCGATCTGGCCGCGCACCAGAAGCGCGCAAATGCCAGCGCCGATCTGCATCATGGCCAGTGTCATGATGAACGAGGGAATTCCAATCAGCGTCGTGCCAAAGGCGTTGACCAGGCCCAGGAAGGCGCAGATGAGCAGCGCCAACCCGATCGCCGCATAGCCTGGCAGGGGAATGTTGGGAATGTTGACGTAAGATTCCTGCATTGTGAAATAAGCAACGGCAATGCCGGTGGCATTGGCGATAGCCGCCACCGAAAGATCTATCTCGGCGCAGAGGATGACAAAAGTGAGCCCCACCGCGATGACGCCCGTGACGGAAATCTGCGTCAGCACGTTGACCCCGTTGTCGACGCTGAGGAAAGATGGGCTGGCGATGCTGAAGAACGCGAGCAGGATGATCAGCGTGGCGAACGGCGCAATGTTGCGCATCCGGTTGCGCAGGAAGGCGCCAGCCCGCGACTGCGACCCTTTCAAGGTTTCTTGAACTGGCATGATCATAGGGCGTTCTTCCTCAAGCGGCGTCGAGTAGCCGGTCCTTGCTGATCGTTTCGCTGGCGAACTCGCGCACGATCCGGCCTTTCTTCATGACGATGATACGGTCGGCGAGCGACAGGACGGTTTCGGGCTCGGCCGAGACAACGATGACAGCAAGGCCCTGGTCGCGCAACGCACGCACTATCTTCACGACATCGTCTTTGGCGCCAACATCCATGCCTCGGGTCGGCTCGCTCAAGATCAGCACCTTAGGGATGTATGTCAGCCATTTCGCCAGCGCGACCTTCTGCTGGTTGCCGCCGGAAAGACTGGAGAGCAGCGCCATCACATTCGGCGGACGGATATTTAGCAGTTCGACTTGGCGGCTGGCGATCTCGCGTTCCACTGCCAGGTTCAACCAGAGGCGCGAGATGCGGCCAAGCACGCTGATCGAGACATTCTTATAGACCGGTTCCTGGTAAAACAGCATGGAACGCCGGCTCTCCGGAACGAAGGCTATTCCCGCGCGACGAGCGTGCGCCGTGTTGCGGAAACGTTTCGCCGCGCCCTCGATGGCCAACATCCCGGTGCTCGGCTTGAGCTTGCCGAACAGTGTCCGCGCCAGTTCGACTTGGCCGCACCCCATAAAGCCGTAGATGCCGAGAATCTCGCCGGCCCGCGCATCCAGCGACACATCGGCGACCGCGCCTCCTACCGTAAGATTTCTCGCTGAAAGGACGACGGGCGCCTCGGACTTGCTGTTGAGGGCGATGGCGCCGGTATAGCTTTCCTCCAGCTCCTCGTGACCGCTGCCGATCATACGTTCGATAACCCAGCCTTTGTCGATCGAGGCCGCGGCTTCTGTGACGACACGGCGGCCATTCCGGAAGACGGTCACCGTGTCCGAAACCGAGAGGATGTCGTCGAGAAAATGGGAGATGAAGACGATGCTGCGGCCGCTTGCACGAACACTGCGAAGCACCTCGAACAGGCGATGCACCTCAGGAGGTGACAGCGCCGAAGTAGGCTCGTCTAGTATGATGATCCGCGCCCCCGAGAAGAGCACGCGTGCGAGTTCAACTAGCTGCTGAAGGCCAATCGACAACGACCCCATCGACGCACGGGGATCGACCTCAATGCCTAGGCTGGCGAGTTGTTGCCGGGCTGCGGCCACCATGCCGGGCCAATCGATCAGCCCTCCCTTCGTCGGCTGTTTGCCGAGGAACACGTTTTCAGCGACGGTGAGATCGGGAACGACGCTCAGTTCCTGATGCACCATGCCGATGCCGGCCGCAAGCGCGTCTCGGGTCGAGCGGAAATGGACCTGCTCTCCGTCGATGAACATGCGGCCCTTATATTCGGCGTGCACACCGGCGATGATCTTCATCAGGGTCGATTTGCCGGCGCCGTTTTCCCCAACGAGCCCATGGATCTCGCCGGCGCGCAACACGAAATCCACATCGTGAAGCGCCACCACGCCGCCGAAGGATTTCGATATCCCATCCATGCGAAGGCGTGGCGCGACCTCTTGCAAGGCGGCTTCAGTTTGAGCGTTCATTCTGTCCGCGTGGCGATTGTCTAGTGGCTGGGCGAATGGCTGGCGAATGATCCGCCAGCCATTTGGGACGAAGATCAGATCAGGAAATGGTCTTCCATCCATTGCATGCCGGCGGCATTTTCCTTGGTAACCACGGGACCGTCGGCTACAACGCTTTTCGGGATTCCTTCGCCTGACTTCTCGCCACCTGTCACGGCGGCGACGCCGGCGACAATGGCGCCGCCATGAATACGGCAGGATGGATTCCGCACGGTGGCGTGCATGCGACCTTCGGCAACGGCGGCTATTGCAGGGGGCATGGCGTCGCAACCGCCGATCTTGATGTTGGTACGGTTATGGGCCTTCATGACGTTGTACGCCGCAAGCGCCATGTCGTCATTGTGGAAATAAGCCGCGTCGATCTGCGGATATTTCGTAAGATAGGTCTCCCATAGCCGCGCCACCTTGGTGACGTCCCAGTCGGCCGGCTGGTTTTCCAGAACTTCGATGTCGGGATGCTGCTTGACGACGGATTCGAAGCCCCGGTTTCGCCCTTGAGCACCCGTGTGGCCGAGCGCGCCCTGCGTGGTGATGACCTTGCCCTTGCCGCCAATGGCGGTGATGAGCGCCTGTGTCACCGATGATCCCATGAACTCATTATCCGGCGCGATGAAGCTGTGCACATTGATCTTGTCGAGTGGCGCAATCAGCGTGTCCATGTCGATGACCGGGATCCCGGCGTCGATCATCTTTTGCACCGGCTGCACCAGCGTGCCGATGCCAAACGCCTGGATCGCCACGAAGTCCCATTTCTGGGAAGCCATGTTGTCGATCGCCGCGCGCTGCTTTACCGCATCGAGTTCGCCGTCGAACCAAGTCACCTCAACGTTGAACAGTTTGCCCCAGTATTCCGCCGCCGCCTTGCCCTGGGCGCACCAAGTCGCCTGAAGTCCGGCGTTCGAGAACGCTGCCTTGAGCGACTTTTCGGAACGGCCTGAGGCAGCGGCGGCGGCGCGGGCCTGGCTGATCCCGAAGCCGCCCAGAAGAGCAGCGGCGCCGCCAACAGCCGCTGCTGTCAGAAAATTACGTCGATCGTCGTCTATTGTGTTTTTCATAATTCCTCCCAGTACGGGTCATGGAAATGCGACCCGTGGAGGCATTATGGCCCCGCCTATGTTGCGGTCAAGGTTCCGAGACAACGTCGCTCGACTCGTCGCGGAATTCAGTGATTGGCGTTCGACGTCAGAGCCCTGGCGCGTCCCGGAACCGACAACCATAAACAAGTGACGCATCCGGACAGCCCACCGCCGAACCGTGGCATGTGCGTCGGCAGCCTCCAGGACCCGAGGCAACCTGTGTGCTTCGGGGGTGAGATTCATGCGTTTGGAGTGGCTATCACGAAAGCATGGCCGTCCGGGTCGGATCGTGTCCCGGTCGCGGTAGCCGTTGCGCTGGGCGAGCCGCAGCGGGTTCTTCTCGCCATAGCCGGCGCCGGTGGCCGCGCCCACCTCCATTTCCATCAGCCGCTCGGCGGCAAAGCCGATCATCTCGCGCAGCAGATCGGCATCCGGGGTCTTCTCCACGAGCGTGCGCAGGTTCATCATGTCGTCGGTCATCGGTGGTCCTTCCGAAATGGGGTTGGCGTCAACAACCAAACCCTACCGGAAAACGCCGATGACCACCGACACCCCGCTCACTCGCTACAGCGCTACTAACGGCGCGCTCGCGAGCGGCTTCGTAACCGCCAGCTACACCACTTGATGGGACACGACCAAATTAGGCGCAGTATTTGGCGATAAATCCTACGAATTCGTCGATGTCGGCTCTAGTTGTTCGGTGATTGACAATAGCGCAACGCACCACTAGCTCGCCGTTGATGGTTGTCCATGAGGGCGAAGCCAAGCCGGATTCTTGCAGGTTCATGACCAAATTGCGGACAAACTCGGCGTTGGCCCCACGAATGCCGAAGCAGACGATGTTAAGGGCCACTGGCGCCTTCAGCTCGAAAGCAGGGCAACTCGTCAGGCGCTCCGCGAGGTAATGTGCGAGCATGCAGGTGTGCGCGATCGACTCTCCCATGCGGACCGTTCCAAGCGCCTCGATCGTCATCCATGTTTTCAACGCGCGAAACCCGCGCGACAAGTCCGGACCTAGATCGCAAGGCCAGGTTTCGCCTGCGGCAAGCCCGCGTTCGCCCCGCTGTAGATAGGCGGTAGGCTGCACGAATGTACGCTTCTGGGCATCGCCATCCCGCACCAGCAGGAATCCGGCATCATAAGGAACCTGACCCCACTTGTGAAAGTCGAGGGCCACCGATGCCGACTTTTCGATGCCTTTGAACAAACCGCGCAGGGAATCTGACAACACGCCGAGTGCGCCAATAGCTCCATCGACATGAAACCAGAGTTTTTCCGCGGACGCGATATTGGCGATTTCCGCAAGTGGGTCGATAGCCCCGGTGTTTACCGTACCTGCGGTACCTACGACCAAAAATGGCAAAAGTCCCTTCGCCCGGTCCTCCCTGATGCCTGCGCACAGTGCGTCAGGCAGCATCCTTCCGGCGTCGTCAACCGCGACGGTCCTCAGATTTGCCGATCCGATCCCGGACAATTGCATTGCCTGCGCGATGCAGGAATGAGCCTCTCTGGACGCATAAGCGGCGAGCTGGCGGTCGCAGTTCCCCAGGCCGGTCTCCCGAACGGACTGACCCAACGCTTCGTTCCTGGCGATCGTGACCGCGACGAAGTTTGCCATCGAAGAGCCGGTGAGAAACAATCCGCTCGCGCCTGTGGGGTAGCCAAGGGCTTCGCTCATCCAGCGCACGATCTGTTGTTCAACCGCCAGGCCAGCATGGTCGCGGCCGCCGCAGTTCATGTTCAGCCCGCCCGCTACGATTTCCGCCAACATTCCGATCGGCGTACCAGCACCATGAACCCATCCCATGAACAACGGATGCAGGTTGCCGGTCGCGAATGGCATGATGTGCTTGCGCACATCGTCCAGGACATCGCCCAATTCGCGAGGACCGTTCGGTAGCGGGCGGGCAAACCTCTCGCGCGTTTCATCGGTCGGTCGCTGCCATACCGGCTTCTGCCTGATCGTTTCGATGTGGGCGATCATGTCGGCCAGCAAGCCGTGCGCTACCTCGCGAAACTGATCCCAGTTCGATGGATCAAGGCTGGTGGAGGTCTCGGCCACACCTTTTCCTGCTGGGCGTTTCTGCTCGATGGATCGCGACATCAGGCATCTAGCGGATGTCGGAGGACAGCAGATAGTTTCTCGAAGAATACATCGAGCCTTGATTCGATCGGAGCGAACGCCTGATGCAACGACTGGCCCGCCGATATCCTCTTCGAGACGCTGATCACATCGTGGGCGGAGGCCGCGACGCGCAACACCGTGCGCGGACCGACACGCACGGCTTGCCCGACGTGGCAGATCGGGCCCTCGTTGAGACCGCGCATCAGCACCTGAATGGTTTGGCACTCCTCGAACGAAGCGAAGGAGCCCGCGCTATTTGTGACGGTCAGCGGGACCATTGCCCGTGAGCCGAGATGGTCGCCGTCATCATCCTGATGCAGGGAAATACCGCTGAGCGGGCCAGTTCGTGAGCGAACCAGGCGAACAAACTGTTCCTTGACGAGGTGTTGCCGGGGTTCATCGATCTCTGCATAGGGGTCAAGATGAGCCAACGCAGCGACCCACCGTAAACCCAGGCCCAGATTCAATTCCGACTTGAACGCGAAGGTCATCCGTTGGCGAAGGGTCGCCGGCCAGTCTTGAGCCGCGGTATATTCCGCCAGGCCTGCCGGAATATCGGAACTTGCCGCAATATCTCCGGCCAATCCCGCGGGGATGAGAAGTGCGCCGGAAAAAGGAGGCCCGGCGATGAACTTGGATCCCGTCACAGCCACCACGAAACCGTCTTCCAGATCCTGCCTCAGTTGGGAAATTGAGCCACGGAACTGGCAGGCATCGACGATAACCCGCACCCGACCTGGGGCAAGAGCCGCGGCGTGGCGCGCGGCTTGTCGGGTCACGGCCGGCAAGCCGGTTTTCGATGTGTCGAGCACATGGACGAGGACATCTCGATCTAGCTTGAGCTCCAGTTCGACGGTGGCGATGATGTCGGCATCGATTTCATGCTGATGTCGAGGCTTGCCTTTCTCGTCGCGGATGGCAATCGTGCGCACTTCAATGCGGCCCGGTGACAGCCCTTCAAGGGGAGCACCAGTCTCGACTGCGCTACCGAGTGCCGTCAAATCCGAGTAATGCCGCCCTGCCGCCGCCCGTGGAACCCCATTTCCTGTTTCGTCAGGTGCAACAAGCAAATTGGTCAAGGGGCGCCTGGAGAGGCCTGCAATCGTGCAGAGCGCGAGAAGCTCCGCATCCGTCCCGGAAGCGGCGAGAATGACTTGCGCTCCCGTACAGCCAAGATCGGAAACAATTCGCTCTCGAATGTCACCGAACCATCGATCGGATGCGACAGGCGAACGTGATTCGATATCAATGAGGCGTCGCAGCTCGACCCCGGCCGCCATCAACCCCTCCCGAGAGGCGTTGCTGGCCGTTGTCGACGAGAATGAGATCTCATCGTCCGCCGAAGTCGTGCGCGTTCCATAACGATTGCGCCGTGTGATTGCATCCGGCCAGATGCGCCTGTCGCCACCTGTCCCGAGCAGGAATGAAAGGGAGGCCGGCGAATGGAGCTCGCGATCCCACCCACCCATTTCCGAGGTCGGATTCGCCGGCACCTGCGGGATACCAAGCTGAATTGCAGGCATGACGTTCTCCGTAGTCGGGGGGATAGCGAACTGGTTTCGGTTAAAGCGGTTCACTGACCGCCACGGCACCGGCCAGGTAAGAGATCTTGGCGTCATGACTGATCAACGGTTCGAGATCGCTCGCCCGCTGAGTGAACTCCAACCCGCATCGGTCGACATAGGATCGATCGACGCGTTCGCAAAAACCCGGGTCGATGATCTTCTCTCCGTCCCAAAAAACGGCATGGCCGGTGTTTGGAACGGTCGGTGAAACCACGCCTATGATCGCGGGTTTGGCCCAGAGCATGTAGATACTGCTCAGAAGAACGAAACCGCACTTGTTGGCCACGCCCCGCATGATGGAATGGCTCATCGGTCCGCCGAGAGGGTATGCGGGATCGCAGATTCGTGCGATTTCCTCGACTTGTTCGTAGGTTCGGCCCGTGAGCATCGCCAGGACACAGACCAGGCAGTCGTCATCAGTTCTCTGATAGATCGCAGGTTTTCCCGTATGGGCGCATTCGATCGCTGGCGTGGACGTCGTCCGCGCCACGCGCCGTGCCAGTGCGCCTTCGAATGCCGCGAAGAGTTTGCGCATGGCGCTTTTCTTGTAGGGGAAGATGCTCTCCCAATCCATGGAATGAACGATCATCGCGACATCGGCTTCGAACACCAGCAGACGGCCATCTGCGAGTTCGGCGCAATCGATGGCGAAGTAGTCCAGCCCGAGAAGTCGATGAAGAGCATCGAATGCACGAGCGTGACGTACCGCGAAATCGTTGTCGAAGTTTGCCATCCACAACGCTTCCTCGGCGCGCCTGTCTTCGTGATGAGTCATGCCGGCGTTGAGGTAGTGAACCATCCAATGCTCGGAGACCGCGAGATGGCTGGCATAGGGCCGCCCGTTGATGAACGCGACGCGCTGCTTGCGGAATTTGCGGTCCGTCCCGCTGTAGTCGATGAACGGCGTGATGTAGAATTCGCTCTCGTCCTGCGAATTCAGATAGGCGGAGAGTTCCGGTCGCGTGGAGATCTTCTCCATTCCCTTGCCGGCATGCGTGCCGACCGGGCGGACAATCACAGGAAACGCGGTCGCCGCGAGGATTGCGTCGACCTCGATTTCCCCCGAAGCCAGCCTCTCGATCAGCGCCCGATCAGCGCGCGCTGCGGGCGGGGCAAGGATCGAAGGCTCATGCTTCAACGCCTCCGCGACCCCGTCCCTGGACAGGGCCATGATGAGACGTGGCGCGTTGTTCATTATGGGGCCGGACCAGCCGCGCAGCAGCCGGTGAAGGTTTTCCAGTACTGGAAGATTTACCGCGGACTCTCCGACGGCCACGAAGGCGACGTCGTGCTCGGGAACATCGTTCAGGTCCGCGGTGTCGGCGTCGACGTAGTGGACCAGCAGGTTCGCGTCGGAGCCCTCCAGCAGAAATTCGATCGGCGTGTTCGCCATGAAGTCGCCGGCCGTCACGAAAACAAGGACGTTCGGTCCTGTGCCTTGTCCGTTGCGTATCCGGTATTTTCGACTGATCTCGAGCGCGGCCTTCTGGCTGATGGCAGCCTTGTCTTCCTCTCCGATCGCGTGAAGGAGGATCGATACATCCAGGAACGCAGCGGCATCGTTGAGATCAGCAGATACGCGCGAGAACAGCCCGTCCCATATTGGGGAAATATCCCTTCCTTCAAAGACGGCGCGGACTATGGGGGCCTTACCCAAGATGAGGTTCGAATTTTCCGACACCTGTGCCTTGGCTACCGCGCTTTTCAAAGTCTCAAGCCCTTCCGTCACGCGGTGGTGCGGCCGTCCCGGCCGCGGCTTCGTTGCCCAACACGATGGGCGATTGTTGCTCTCAGCGCTTGTGCGAGCCTTGTGCATGCAGGCAAACGGGCCTTACGGATTTGTAATACCCCGGCAACGCTCCCGTATGTTTGATCGGACATAGTCGCCGACGAACCGCAGCGGCTACGTGTCCATAAGCTGGCGAGTTCGAGGGGTGACTTCCAAAGATGCTGGACCGCGGTTACTCCACCCTATCGGGCAAGTGGATCCGGATCGCCACGACCGTGGCTCTTCTCGCCATTGTCTGCCTGTTGATCGTCATGCCCGGCCATGGACCGCTCGCGGACGAACGTTCTTACGTGCTTTGGGTCTGGTAACCCAATGCTGTTGGATCAGTTCTGGGACGATACCGGTGCTGCCAGGCCGCGCGTTGCAAGCCTGGCCAAAGGCACTCCTGCTTCCCCTGTTTTCCAGCTGATTGTCGTGGTCGTCGCATTTCTGGTGCTCCGGATTGGACTTGCCTCGGTCATTCCGCTGTCGATCGACGAGGCCTACGCGGTCGTGGTGTCGCGCAGCCATTCGCTTTCATATTTCGACCACCCGCCACTGGGTTTCGCGCTGGCCCGTCTGATGGCGGATGTTTTCGGCTGTGAATGCCGGCTGGCCGCTCGGCTGCCTTATGTGTTGCTCGGCTCGCTCTCGACGTTGCTGCTTTTCGAAGTGACGCGCCATGCCTACGGCAAGGTTGCCGCATTCTGGGCCGCGGCCTGGTTCACCGTTGCGCCGTTCTTTCTTATTTCGGCAGGGCATTTCGTGGTGCCCGACGGGCCACTCGATTTCTTTCTTCTGGCCAGCGCCTGTGCCGCCATGCCCATGGTTCTGGGCGAACGGCCACGCTTCGCTTTGCTCCGCTGGATCATCGTCGGCTTCGCTTTCGGCCTGGCGCTGATGTCGAAGTACCAGTCCGGGCTGTTTGGCATCTCGGCCCTGCTTGTCTTGGTGTCGACGCAGTCCGGCCGGGCCGAACTGCGAACGCCAGGCCCCTGGATTGCCGGCGCCATCGCAACGCTTGGTCTGCTGCCCGTCATCATCTGGAATATGGACCATGGCTGGATCTCGTTTGCCTTCCAGACCGGCCGCGGCCTTGCCGAGGATGGCCATGCCCTGCATCCTGGAAATCTTGCCATCACGTTGCTGGGCCAGGCTGGCTATTTGTGGCCGCCGACCTGGCTTCTGGCCATGGGGTGCATGTGGGGCGCAGCCCGCAGCGGTTCGGTGGCCGATCGGTTCTTCGTGACCATCGCGGCGCTGCCGGTGGTGTTCTTCGACTTGGTCGCCCTGTTCAGCGCCCATTCCCTGCCGCACTGGTCGATGAGCGGCTTCCTGTTCGCCTTTCCGCTCTTCGGGCAATGGTGCAGCCGTCTTACCGAACGCCGACCTGGATTGCTGCGGCTGTCCTTCACTATCGCCGCCATCGTCGTTCCGCTGCTGACGATGGGGTTTGCGGTGCAGGTCCGGACCGGCGCCTTCACGCGGGCGTTTTATGAACGAGCGCCGAAATTCGACGTCAATTGGCAACTCGTCGATTGGTCTGCGTTGACCAGTGAGCCGCAGGGCAGCGATCTCAGCGGCGCCAACGCCTATGTGGTCGCATCGAACTGGATGCAGGCGGCGCGGGCCGCCGCCGCCCTTGGACCGGACGTACCGATAGAGGTGCTGCCGGGCGACCCGCGCCATTTCCAGTTCATGGACGACGGGCGCTTGAAGACGCGAAGCGCGGGCTTCTTCGTCGGCGCCCTGGACTTCGGCAAGGAAGCGGCTCGCGAGAAGGAGTATCGCGACAGCCTTGACGGACGATACGTCGTCGATGGCCCGCCCCGGCGCCTGATACAGCGCATCGCCGGCTTTCCCGTCTTCGAAATCCTGATCCTGCCGGTCAACCGTATTGTGGCATCGCAAGCACACTTGCCGGGCAACGGCCAAGCAAACGATGGCGGACCGCGTCCTTGAACCAGGCGACATACCCAGTGCCAGACGTCGAACTGGCGGCGGATACAAGCAGCGGTGCATCGCTGCAACGCCGCGGGGCGGAACTCACGGTCGTCGTCCCAACGCTGAACGAGCGCGCCAACATCGATCTGCTGGTTGCGCGGCTGCACAAGTCGCTGCTCGGGATCAATTGGGAAGTGGTCTTTGTCGATGACGATTCAAAAGACGGGACGATTGCGGCTGTCCGCGACATTGCCAGCCATGATTGTCAGGTTCGCGGTATAAGGCGCATCGCCCGCCGCGGCCTAGCCGGGGCATGCCTCGAGGGCGTCCTGTCCAGCTCGGCGCCCATCGTTGTGGTCATGGACGGCGATCTCCAGCACGATGAAACATGTCTTGCCGCGATGTTCGAGACGATGCGAGGCGGCGGGGCCGACCTAGTGGTGGCCAGCCGTTATGGAGACGATGGCGATGCTAACAGTGGACTGAGCCGGCTGCGTTCGGGAGGCAGCCGGCTGGCGACGCATCTCGCGCGGCTGTTGCTGAGGGTTCCGCTCAGTGATCCAATGAGCGGCTTCTTCATGGTGCGGCGTGACATCGTCGATGCGGTGGCGCCGCGCCTGTCGCGGCAAGGCTTCAAGATCCTGCTGGACATTGTCGCATCGTCGCCGACGCCGCTTCGCATCCGGGAAATCCCCTATGTGTTCGGTCCGCGCCTGCATGGACAAAGCAAGCTCGATTCCCTGATTGTGCTTGAATATCTGGGACTGCTGGTCGCCAAGGCGTCGGGCGATCTGATCTCGACGAGGTTTCTCGCCTTCGGTCTTGTCGGCTCGGCCGGTGTCGTGGTCCACCTCGGCGTGCTGCATACGCTGCTGGCCCATGGCCTGCCTTTCGCGGTAGCCCAGACCGCGGCCATGTTCACGGCCATGGCGTTCAACTATACACTGAACAACACATTCACCTATCGCGACCAGCGCCGGCTGGGCTGGCGCTTCGTCACCGGATTCGCGATATTCGCGGCGTTGTGCAGTTTTGGTGTGGTGGCGGGCGTCGGCGTGTCGACGCTTCTTTACACCAGTCCGTCGCGCTGGTGGGCGGCCGGGCTTACCGCCGCGGCCGTCGGCTCGGCTTGGAACTATATCACCAACTCCGCCATCACCTGGCGCGTGCGTTGATCGCCTGAAACGAGCCCGAAAACAGACGGAAATCCCCAAATGTACCAAATCGATGCCGCAGTGACCGCCTGGATCAACAATTGGACGGGACATGCTCCCGCAGTCGATTTCATCATGGTCTGGATATCGACGCTCGGCGTTCCGCTCATGGTGCTGGCAGTCGCCTTGCAATGGTGGCCGCCCCAGCCGGACCGGACCATGCGCCATGTGGTAGTGGCAGCCGGCCTGTCGTTCTTGCTTGGTCTCGGAATCAATCAGCTGGTGTTGCTGTTCGTACAGCGGGTGCGTCCCTACGACGCTCATGTCACGCATCTGATTATCGGGCGGACCGTAGATTTCTCATTCCCGTCCGACCATGCCACCGCGAGCTTTGCCATCGCGGCGGCGTTTCTGGTGCACGGCTTGCATCGCCGCGGGCTCGCATTTCTGGCGGCCGCATTGCTGGTCGTGCTGTCACGCGTTTATTTGGGAACGCACTATGTCAGCGACATTCTCGGCGGGGCCGTCACGGCAATCATGGCGGCTACGCTGGTGCGCGCAGCCTACAGGCAGAACACGCGAGCCGACCGTTTGATCACCGGCATATTGTAAAGAGGTATTAGTCGAATGGCGACCGGCTATCTCACCCGATTTTTGGAAAAATGCGCGGGTGGTCCGATACCTGCGCAGAATTTCCCGGAAATACTCTCAGAATTTCAGAAAATGACAGAGCCAAACCAGTCCGCGCGTCGGGGGTTTTGGAAGCCGTTTGACAGATAAACCGGAGCACCCAGCAAACTTGACTTCATCAGCGCCACGGCAGGCTCTTAGCGGTCGGTGAGGTACGGAGGCGCCGTCAGTTCCAGATGATACTGGCTGCCGTTGCTGGCCTTGAGGCCACCACGGACGAAATTGCCGCGGATTCGATACCGCCGATGCAATTCCAGACCGGCAATGCCCGATCCGACAACTGGCAGATCATGCGCCGAGATCCGACCGTGCGCCTCGTCCGAGAACAGCACGTAGTCGGAATGTCGCGCGAGCGGAAAGCCCATAAGTTCCAGTTCCTGACCAATATAGCGCTTCGGCTGCCATGTGACCGCGCCGATCCGATGCAGCGCACCGGCGGCGTCGGCCGAGGTCGCAGCCGAGGTGAGAATCATCAGTGCGGCAAGCGCCGAGCACGCGAACATTCGCCGGATGGAAAGGTTGTTCATGTCAGCCTGCCTTTGCAAGGTCCTGGTCCGTCTTGATGATGTCGAGGCCGTCAGGGATGTGCAGATAGCCTGGATTGCTTCCCTGGTGCTGCGTGACGCCATATTGCCAGAGCACCGTGTTGGTCGCCTTGTCTATGACGACCACGCGCTGGTTGAGATCATCGGTTGCAAGGACGTTGCCGTTCGGCAGCTCGATGGCCAGCGAGGGACGGTTGAGTTCTTCGTCCGGCTTGGGCTTGTACTGCCAGACGATTTTGCCAGCGCGGCTGATCTCGATGATTTTTCCGGGCTTCGTGTAGCCCGCCACTAGAAAATTTCCGGCCCTAGTCATTTGCGGATCGGAGGGATACCGGATCGGCAGCTTGAGATGCAGGATCTCCTTCCAGTTCTGGTCGAGCTCGATCAGGGAATGATCATGGATCGTGCTGACGAGCACGTGGCCGTTCGGCAGCGGCTTATCGCCGTTAGGAGAGTCGAGTGCTGGGGCTTCTCCCCAGCATCGCCCCGTGATCCCGGCCTGCCGGACGATCTTCTTGTCAGGGGAAATGTCAAGAATTCGGCAGTTGCGGATGTCGGCGACAATGACGTCGCCGTTCGGCAGCTTGTAGGCGTCGTCGGGAAAGTCGAGATAGCCCGGGTTCGAACCGGGCCGTCCGAGGCCGCCGTATTCCCAGGTCACCTTTTTTGTCTTCCGGTCGATGATGCGGATCACCTGCTGATGTTCGAGATTGGTGATGACGCTGTTGCCGTCGTCGGCGAAGAACGCGTCGTCCGCGCCCGAGCCAGGCGGAACGTCGGCGAAATGATATTCCCAGAGGATCTTCTTTTGCGGACTGACCAGGAGGAGGCGATTATTGCCGCGGTCGGCGATGAGAACGTCGTAGTCGCCGAGCGCGCTCGCGTCCGCAGGAGTGGCTGCAACTGCCGGATCCACCGGCTGCGGTTTTCTTATGGGTATTGGCGGGGTGTTGATTGGCTGATCCGGGAGAGAGCTTTCGGCTGGCGCACAATATCCGGGCCGGGCGAGCAGAAGAGCTACCGTGACCATCGTCGCGAAGAAGAGTCCCCGCCGGATCGGTTTGGTAGCTCGCATCCGTCGGGTCACGAGTCCTTTCGAGGTCGCGCTGGCTCCCTCGATTCGCCCGGAACCCATGCTTTCAAGGATTCGAAAACGACGCCCGCCTTCCGCTGGAGTATCAGCCGGTCGAGAACGAGAATGACGATCAAGACGAGCGCCCAGGACAGCAGAGTATCGCTGAGGAAGGAGGAGCACCACGCCGAATAGGAAACTCCAACAGGGGGTGGACGGGATCGTATGGGGACTTGACGTTCGGCCCTGCACCTTCCCCTCCGAAAAGCACGGTGCGATGACAGGTTGTGGCTCCAGCACGCGCCGCGCCGCCTGTGAGAGAAGCCGCAGAAGCGCACTTCGCGTACCGCTGACCTTATATACTAGAGAGTATCCTTGCCGGCAGTTGTCCGGTAACTTACGGTTTCGTAAGGATCGAGCCTGACAATGCTGACAGGCAGAGCAATCCGGCCGTCCGGACACCTCGTCGTGGTATGGTCCTTCACCGGGGCACCGGACTTCCTGATCGCATCGACTCCTGCGATCCACTCCTCGCGGGAGCGGGCTTTGCAATATTGATCCTCGTCGGCCACGTTAGTGCAGTTGCGGCAGAACTTAGCGCGACGGCTCCGTCGTCGGCGTGTGTTCGTGTTCGTAGATACCACTCCGCCAGAAAACGTCATCGCGTTCGTGATGGACAGAATGGGCTGATTGTTTTCTGACCGGCACGGCATGGAGCCTGTTCCACGATAACCGGCAATGATGGCGGCCGGCGTAGCGTTCTACCTCTCGCCATCCGGCTGATCGGTTTCGCCGTCCGTGCTCGGCCGAGCTACGCCATGTAGCGACTGGCCGCTTCCAAACCATACGGATTTGTGAGTCGCGCAATGGCTATATGTGGACTAGGCTTGCATCGGTCCATGCTCCGAATTGCATGATGGCCAAAAGCCACTCTGGCGCTTCACGACTTCGCCGATCATTTGCTCGACGGGCGTATTTGTCGCCCCGATCGTTGACTTGCCAACGACGCATCTTGGTCGGCTTCCAACCGGAAGCAAGAATGAATGTTGGATAAAACAAACCAGGAACCGCCGGTAATGCAATTGGTTCAAAGGGTCGACAGATGCACCGGAGACTATGGGCTTGGCCTTCAAGGCGCGCCTTATCCGTGCACCCCTCCGGTTCCGCAGCGTGAGTCGGTCTTGAAAACCCTTGATGGCACCCTGGGCCTGCATAACTTTATCGCCCAGCAGTTTTCTATGCCGGAGGGTATGTGCGGGCGCGTGACAGGGGCGGTTATGGGGCTGATAAATCATCTGCCCAACAGGCGCGCTATCGAAATATTGGACATCGCCGAACAGGATGATGTGCTCGAAATCGGATTCGGACCGGGTTTCGCGCTCAGGGAGATGTCCAAACGAGTCCGCAGCGGCACCATTACCGGGGTGGATCTATCTCCGGTCATGGTTCGCCAAGCCCAAGCCCGAAATCGAGCCGCAATTCAACATGGAAAGCTGAAACTGATCCAGGGGACCTTCGAGCGACTGCCGCTGGAAAGCGTCTCGGTCAACAAGGTTCTGGCCGTAAACGTAATCTATTTTTGTTTGCCGATCGGAACTGCCCTCGCGGAGGCCCGCAGGGTTCTCCGCCCGGGCGGAACAATGTCGATCTATGCGACGGATTGCTCTTCCAGGAGAAGGTTGCAATTCATTGGTCCGGAAACCCGGCAAACATTTGATCGGAAAGGATTGGAAGATTTCTTGAGACAGAGTGCATTTGCAACAGATCAAATCGATATTCAAACGGTTTGGTTGCCCTTGGGTTTTCGGGGCCTGGTGGCACGACTTTGCAAGCGGTGAATGCGGCCATAAAGATCGATGTGCTATCCTAGGCGCGCCCAGCAGCCATTGGGATGACTATCGTGGCAGTGTAAATTTGCCCGCGCTGAACAAACGGTTCGGCGCCGCAAGCCGCGGAAAGTTACTTGGACCCTACAACAGATAGCCCTCGCGCCGCGCTACGCCAACGGCTCCGCGCCAGCGCCCGTCGCTCCATCCGCCCAGCAGGGCACACCCAACGCCGGAAACGAACTCAGAACTGGATAGAAACTGGGGGCAACGTCAATCTCGCACCAGCTTTGCGGCGCTACGCCACCAACATCAAGCACGGCTTCCGTGATTGCCTTGTCACGGCCTCATCGGCCATCTCGTTGATGCCCTTCAGCCGCTCGATGAGCGCATGAAGCCGCTCGGTACGAATCAAGGTATTCGGCTTGGCCAACGGCTCGAACCTTCATGCCCGAGCTTCCATCAACGAGCCCTTTGGTGGTGGGAATGCTTCGCAGGCGATTCGATCCAGGTTGTTCGCGCTGCCGCTCGGCCTTCGGCAGCCACCGTTTTCATCGTATGGAAGGGAACCGTTGCACGGGCTGCCTTGTTAGACTGTCGTTAAATCAAGACCGATGGATCAATGACGTGAAGCACGCTATCGCTCGAGTTGCTGATCATCCTCGCAACGGGCCGCTCCGGGCACTTCTTGGACTGCTGCTTGCTGCTGGAATTTCAGCAGCCACGCCGGCTTGTTCCCAGAGCCGCTCTGACCGTGCCTTCCTGGAGTGGGCGATTCAAATCGAAATTCAACAGCAGGACATGGGAAGGATTGCAGAAAGGCGGGCGCAGCTCCCTGCGGTCCGAGAACTCGGCACCTATCTTCTCGGGCGGCATCGTCAGGCTGAGGCCCGGCTGAGACAGACTGCAAGCCGGTTGGGCGTTGCGCTTTCAAGCAGGCTGTCGGCGACGCATCTCAGGGTCCAAAATCGCTTTGCATCAATTCCGAGCGCAAATTTCGATAAAAGCTTCATTCGCCACGAAATAGGCGATTACCGCTATTTTATAGCCCATTTCAACGCAGCGGCCGCTTCCCGCGACCGCTCAGTTCAACAGTACGCGACCAACGAATTGGCCAGCCTCAGGCAGGATCAGACCAGGATCTTGACCCAAGCGCATTAGGGGTCGTGAATTTTCGCCGACGCCATGGCTAACTCCAGAAGGTACTGGTCCAAAGAGGGAGTGCGTCAACAAAAGCTATCCGATAGCGGATTTTTATATCCCGACCTTCTTCACAAACGCCCGCAATTCACCTGGAGGGGCGAGGCAAAAAGTTCGAAAAGCTTCCAAGAAGCCCAGCCAAACCGGATACTGGGCAGTCAACTTCGCTCCACGAGCCACTTCCCCAGCCCGCGTTGCCTTTTGCCCACGAAGAGAACCATAGCACATTCCGCGATATGGCTCCAATACGGCCTACCACTTGCGGTCGATCATGCGCTGCGCAATACTACCTATTGGGGAAATATAGCATTGTTGGGTAGGTCGCATGCCTGTCTATGTTGTTGCGGAAATGCACTATGATCGCGTCATTCGGTCTAAGGAAGTCCAAGCGAATAGTCCTGATTCGGCTGCATCGGAAATGAATGCCTGCAAGACTGTCTTTAAAAGATGGGCGAAGGACTGGTTCCGAGTGACCGACGAGGTTGGCAAGAATTCGCGTACACTATCGCCCGGCGAAAGAATTCTGCTTAAGCGACCGACACGTACTCTCAGAATTTGTAGTTAATTCTGGCGACGACAGTGTTCTCGGTCTCGCGAGCGCTGAGCACGAAGGCCGGATCTAGGCTGCTCGCGCCATCTTTCGAGCCAAAATCGTAATAATTCCATTCGACGCCAGCGGTCCAATGGTCATTGAAAGCGTATTCAACGCCGAGACCAGCCGTCCAACCCACCCGAGACC
>NZ_JAIUGQ010000017.1:0-123060 GCF_020164715.1 Mesorhizobium sp. ESP7-2 | reverse complement strand
GTCGGCATCGCCGGCGGAAAGCCAACGATTTGGCTTTCCGAACTCCGAACGGTGAGCGTCCGGTTCGCCTTCAGGCGTATCGGAAGGTCCGGTGGACCTTTCGAAGGATTGCGAACGCCCCGAGGGCCCGGAGCCATAGCGGAGGGCATTGGCTTCATCCGCCGCCGGCTCTTGCGGCACGCGGCCCATCTCCAGGACGACGTCGATGATGTCGGGCATGTCGTCGGCGAACGTGGCGTCGGGCTCGTCCGAGCCTGCAGCCACGTTCTGGTTGCCACGTTCCCGATCGACAGGGGACGCCGTTTTCTGTGGGCGAGCGGAGCCGCGCCGAGTACGGTTTTCGGGGTTTTGATCGACGTGGGAGGCCATTTCTTAACATAGAGACCAAAACGAACGATAATGCAACATTATCATTCGTTTTTGTGCGCCGACAGGCTGTGCGTTTTGGGCTGAAATTGATGGCGCAAAGCGCACGCGCGCTTTACCCTCGCAATGATGATTCGCCTCGATCCCGCGACCGCCAACTCCGTCGCCGCGCCACCGACCGTTCCGGCCTGGGCGCTCGCGGCCGGTGGTGCTCTGCACGACGCAGACGCCGCCTTCCAGGCCGGCGCTGCGCTGGCTTCGCTGGACACGCTTGCCCGCGCGCAACCCGCCTGGGCCGGCGCGTGGCGCCAACGGCTGGCACTGAAATGCGCCCTCGCCAGCATGCGGCTCGCCGGCCGCGCCGAGGACGAAGCCGCCTTGCGCGATGCTTGGCAGCTTTGCCCGGCCGGCGCCGACCCCGGTCCGGCCGGCGCCGTGTTTGGCGCCTGGCGCCAACTGACGCTCCAGCCTCCCGTCGCTACACCTGACCGGCTCGAAAAGGCCGTCGACCAGCTTGGGCTTCATTGGGACCGCGCGGCGCTCGCCGATCTTGGCACGGAGATCGAAAAAGCGGTGGGATCCACGCGGCCGGCGCCGTTCGCCTCGGCGGCAATCGCCGCCCAGGTTGTCGCCTTGCGCCCCGATGCCGAGCTGTTTGGCTGGTGGCTTGCCGACCTGGTGCTGGCGCAAAGCCTGCGCTGGCCGCGGCCGCTGCCGCTGTTGATGGCCCAGGCTTTTGGCCCGGCCTTCCGGAGCGAGGCCGGCGGCAAGCGCATCCGACCGAGCGAAAATAGATTTGAGCGGGCGGTCTGCGTTGCGCTGGTTCAAGCCGCGGCCGATGCCTGCCGGCTGGCCAGCGAACTGTCACGCCGCGCTGAAAAGCTCTCGGCAGTGGCGCCGAAACTGCGCGCGAAAGGCGCCGGCGATGTGATTTTCTTGCTCCTGAATGAAGATGCCGTTTCGGGATCGCTGACGACGAAGAACCTGTCACGTTTTGCGGCGCGACGGCTGTTCGAACGTCTACAACAACTCGAAGCGGTGCGCGAGCTTTCCGGCCGCACCGCTTTTCGGCTGTTTGGGTTGTAGCCATGAGCGAAGCGTCCGCCCGCCGCAAGGCAAACGATCAGCCCGCGTTGCTAGACACCGAGCTCGAGCATTTGCCGGCGGAACTGCGCTGGCGCGAATGGATGGGCCGCGTCGAAGCGGTGATCTTTGCCGCCAGCGAACCGGTGACACGTAGTGTGCTGGCGCGGGTGGTGGGAAAAAACTGCAATCTCGAGCTGATCATCGACGACATCCGCGCCGAGCTCGGCGGCCGCCCCTATGAGCTGGTCGCGGTCGCCGGCGGCTGGCAGCACCGGACCAAGAAAATTTTTGGCGACGCCATCCGCTCCGCCTTCGGCACGGCGGCGGGCGAGGGGGCAAAAGAACTGTCGCAGTCCGAAGCGCTGGTCTTGATGTGCATTGCCTATTTCCAGCCGATCACCCGCGGTGAGCTCTCTTCCTTCTTCGGCAAGGAGGTGTCCCGCGATCTGATCGGCGTGCTGCGCGCGCAGGAGCTGATCGCGTCGGGTCCACGCTCGCCGCAGCCCGGCGCGCCCTACACCTATGTGACGACCAAGAATTTCCTGTCGCAGTTCGGGCTCGACACGCTGCGCCAGCTGCCGGATTTCGAGGCGCTCGAGGACGCGGGACTGCTGTCGAAGGACAGACTGCTGGGCGGCGACATCGTGCCTGGGTTTTCAGACCGCGATGACGAAGAGCCAGAGTAGCGTGCTCTGCCGATGCGTATATTCTCGTGACGACCACCGACGATAAAAGATTGTGCAATCACCGGTGCCCGTCGAAACGCGTTTGCTTGCCATAGGATTTCTGGCGGTCGCGGATCCGGGCACTTCACATATGCCCACGCAAACGCATGGATGCGCGTCAGCCGGCGGGAGGTCGGCTTATACCGAATGGTAACTAGGCACCTTTTTGCAGCAAGTTTAGATTTAGCGCACCGCATCCACAGCGCAGCGCCTCCTTCTTGCCTCTGTCGGGCGAAACGAAATAGATTTCGTTGCATTTGTCGCATGTGAAGGCGTCCGTAAATCCGCGAAAGGCAGTCACGACCGGTGCGAAATCCGATCGGTTGAGGTCCGCCCATTCGTTGAAGTGGACGGCCGTGTTGATCTGCCAGTTGTCGTAACCTGTTTTGATCTTGGCTTCCCCAAACGCAGTTTCGATCGCGTTGATCAGGTCCAGGCCTTCATTCTGGTTCCAGGAATTGGCGGCCGCCTTTGTCTTCTTCAGCAGCTCGCCGAGCGCACTGGTGGCGCTGGGCAGGAGATCACCAAGCATGAATTGAGCATCGCCGCGGAACTCCACACTGGCGCGCAGGCGGTCGCAAGCCTCCTTGGCAAAATGCTCAAGATAGTGACGCAGCAGCGCAGCCGCCGCTCTTACATCGTTTTTTGCCAAGTGGACATCCAACTCGGCCCAAACGTCATGATCATCCCATTCGGCAGGACCCAGATCGACGGTCCAGGTTCTAAAATGCGCGAAGTTGCGACCCTTGATGAGCCCCTCGGACTTCATGTGCCGCAACCAGATTTCGTCGTGTGTGGTGAAGATGAACTGCGTGTTCGGAAATCTCTCCTTGAGCAGGGCACAAACCTGGCGGCGGTGGCCGGCGTCGACCGACATAAGCACGTCATCGAGCACCGCGAAGGTGAAGTTCGACCCCAGCAGATGGTTCATGAGCGCCAGGTATAGGCATAGTCCCATACCGTCCTGGTGGCCCTCGCTGTGATAGGCGCCTGGCGGAAAATGTCCGCGGCCATAGAAATCGACGTCAAATGCCAGCCTGCCTATGGAAGGCATGAGTTTGGCGGTGAATGTATTCTCATCATCTTCATTGATCTTGCGATAGTAACTCGCGAAGGTAGTCTCAACGTCCTTGTAGATCTTCTCCAGCGCGGCCGTTGTCACCGTTCCGTAGGTGCTGGAGATCCTGGCAGCGCGTTCAGCCCGGAGCTTGCCCGCCGCGTGTTTCTGCCGTGCGATGCGCAACTGCTCGAGGCGTTCTTGCGCCAGAACAAGAAAGTCCCGTGCGGCGTCCTGCTTGCTAGGTTCTGGAATCGCGGCGATCGCCTTTTCAAGCGAGGTCAGTTCCGTCCCCAATTGCGGGGCAGTGTATGGCGCCGTCAGGACCGCAACCGTATCGTCGAGAGGCAGCAGCTTTTGCAGCTGCTTGTATCTGGCACGAAGAGTTGAGCGGAATTCGTCTAGTGCGACGACATCGATCTTCGGAGAGAAAAGACCCGCTTGATCGATTATCGTGGTCAGGGCGGTGCCTGCGGTAAACAGATCGTCGAGAACCGGCTTAAGTTCGGCTTCGAGCGCGGCGCGACGTTTGCCCAGATCGTCAAGATGAGTCAGTTTCTCGGCGAGATGCCCCCGAAAAGCATCAGGTTCGAAGGGCGTATCGCATACCGGGCAAGCCGTGCCGTCGTAGAGTTCAAGCGCGGATTTGAGAAGAGATTCGCGTGACAGTCCGTCCAGGCTAGCAGCGTCCTTACCGAGTTCGGCAGCACTTGCGCTGGCGGCTGTGCATCGTTCCCTGAACGAACTGGCGGCAAGCGTCTCCAGTGCTTGCTTGAGTGCGGCCAGATCTGTCGTGGCCTGTATCTTCGGGACGCGGCCTGGGACACTGGTGGCGGTCGTTGCAAGACCGTCTTTGAGCGAGGTGTCGGCGTCCAGACCGGCCAACGGCGCGAGGCCAAGCAGCGCGCGTTGTGGGTTCACCACGTCGATGACCGTTTGCTTGTTGAGTACGGCCACACCGAGAGCGGCGAGAAGGGTCTTGACTGCATCTGTCTCGGCACGCTGCAGTCCGGGAAGTTCCCTGGTGCAGGCATTAGCGATTTTCTGCAGCACGCTCCGAAGCTTCTCGATGTCCTCGAGCCGCAGAAGGGACTGAACCTCCTTTGATCGCTGGCCTGGTTCGGACAGGACGTAGCGGATCAGCTCGCGACGTGAAAGCGCGAACTCCGGATGGAGGTTGACGCTCTCGAATGTGGCAAGAACATCCTTGTCGGCCGGCGTGATCTCAGGGGCGCTCGCGGACTTTACCGTACGGCGGATTTGCGCCTTCTTGTTGCCAAGGGCAGGCATAGTGACGTCGAGGGTGACCGAGGCCGCCTCTGGTTTGCTGCGGCTATCAACGTGTGGGCCGTGCGACTTTACCGAAAGACCGCCAGTCCCTGCGCCGGCCAAACGGGAGACGTTGCCGGTCAGGGCAAATTCAATCGCGTCGACGATGCCGCTCTTGCCGGTTCCGTTCGGCCCGCAGGCTGCGAAGTTCTGGCCGTTGAGACTAAGTGTCAGGTCGCGGATGCCACGGAACTCCTCAATGCGTATTTTGTCGATCCGGATCATGAGGCATCCGGGAAAATAGCGACGCGGATGGACGGTTCGGCAAACACGCCGTCGTCGAGCACGACCTTGCGAAGCCTCGGTGCGACTTCCCCGAGACTTTCTTCCTTTTCCAATGCGGTGAAGAATTCGCCAAGAATGTTGGCGGCGACCGACGTCACCTTCGCGGGCGGTTCTGCCGCTGCATCTTCCTGTGCTGTTGAGTCCACGTTTCGTCCAAGCCCGATTGGTTTGTTGCTAGGTAAACTGGCGTCTCGCCCTGACGATAGCCTCATCCAGCCGTGCCCGTGAGATCGCCGCGAGGCGTTCCACGCCCAAAAGGTGTGCCAGATCGCGTGCAGGATCGGGCATATCGAGCAGTCCGGGATTGTCGATCACCACCGAAGCGAGTTCGGCCAGGGGGATATCGACAATCGACCGTCTCGCGTCCTCGTTGACTGGTTGGCGATAAGACAGGAATCCCGTGATGGCTCCCTTTTTCCAAATGAATTCGCCGCTGGATTCCTGGGTGCGATCCAGATCTCGCAGGTGGAGGTCTATCCTCTCGCGGATGCGGCCGCCCGTGCGCAACCAGCCGTGAACCCGTGCAATGCGCTGGGCGAGAACGTCGGAACGCAATGGGCTCTCCATGTCAACGACGGCTTCGATCATCCCGCGCAGGATGGTGCCGTAGCTAAACTCGAAGAATTGCTCGGGGTCCGGCCGAAAGTCGGATAGATCCGTCACACGATAACGTCTTTGCTCGGCATGGTTCTGGATTGGCTCGCCGACCATTGTTGAAAATGCTGCAAAGTCCGAGGGCTCGGTAGCTGTGAGAACATTTGCCGAAACCAGCTCAACCTCGGACGTGACCGGAAGGGGCAGGGGCTCCTCGGTCGGTGCCGGCTGATCGCTGGGCTCGTTTGTCGGCTCAATCTGCTGACCCATTTCCCAGCGCGTCGTCACCTCCTCCGTCTGCTCGTTCGAACGACGGGTCCGCATCTCCTCGAGCAGGGTCTCGAGACTGGTGTGAAGGCGTTCGGCACATCCCTTTGCATCGAACCACCAGTCCGTCGACCAAACGCGCAGGATAGTCCAGCCGAGCCCTGTCAGGACCTGCTCGCGAACCTTGTCACGATCCCTTGCAGTCGCCGATCGGTGATAGGTCGCTCCATCGCACTCGACGCCCGCGAGATAAGCTCCAGCCAGATCCGGGTGGCGGATGCCCAGGTCGATCCGGAAGTCGGAAATCCCGACTTGCGGAACGACCGTCCATCCGCGCCGCTCCAATCGTTCGGCAACCGCCTCCTCGAATGGCGAATCGAAACCACCGACCGATCCAATATCCTGGGCGGGCAGCGCAATTGGGCCCCGATCGGCGTAGTCGAGGAATGTCTTCAGATGCTGCACCGCAATCGCCTTGCTTCGCGAAGGATCGATCTGGTCCGCGGTAAAGCCGGAGAAGACGATGAGCTCCTGGCGAGCGCGTGTTACCGCGACGTTGAGCCGGCGCTCGCCGCCGTCTCGGTTCAGCGCCCCGAAGTCCATCGCGGGCGGCTTTCCGGAGGCATCACGATAGAACGTGATCGAGAACAGGATCACGTCCCTCTCATCACCTTGGACGTTCTCGAGGTTCTTCACGATCGTCGGCTCGACCCGGTCTTCGGCGAAGAACCATTCGAGTTCAGGATGGTCCCGGCGCGCGGCATCGAGCAGGTCCAGGATCAACGATTGCTGTTGCGCATTAAACGTGATCACGCCAAGCGTCGGTCGTCCGCTTTCCGGCAGCGCCAGCCAGTCCCTCATGCGGTTGACTGCCTCGCGCACGACGGCCATGGCCTCGATCTTGTTTGTGCGGCTCTTGCCGCGATCGTAAACGCCGTCCGGCACCCGGTGCAGGCGAACCGCGCGATCGTCCACCGCCGGCGAGGGGAACGTGACCAGCCGGTTGCTGTAATAGTGATAGTTGGAGAACGCGATCAGCGACTCGCTTCGACTGCGGTAGTGCCATCTGAGATCACGCACCGCGATCCCGGACGCCCGTGCCTCGTCGAGGATGCTTTCCAGATCCTTTTCATGGTCAGCAACCTCCTCTTCATCCTCGTTGCGGCCGAAGAAATTGGTCGGCGGCAACTGCTTGGGATCGCCCACGATGATCGTCTGCCGCGCCCTGGCTATGGCACCTACGGCGTCCCAGGTGGTGATCTGCGATGCCTCGTCGAAGATCACCACGTCGAACAACGCTTGGTTGGGAGGAAGGTACTGCGCAATCGAAAGCGGCGACATCAACATGCAAGGGGCAAGCTTGGCGAAGCTCTGCGGCATCTTGCCGATCATGTCGCGGATGGACTGGCTGGGCCGCTGAAGCTCCATTTGATGTCGCAGCAAGCCCAGTTCTGAGTTGCGTGAAACGCTCTGGACCGGCGCAAGTCCATGCGCAAGCGCGCTGACGACGCGCTGGGTGGCGTGCGTGCGCACCAGATCGTCGATCTCACGAAATTCCGCGACTGCGTTCTCGTGTTGGAACCTGCGGAAGTTTCGCAATACGGCGTCGCCGTCGAGAACCTTGGGCAGCCACCATCTGGCGTAGCCAACGCGAAAAGCGGAACGCGTCTGGTCGGGAGCTATCATCCCACTCTCGATCTGCTCAACGAGAGGCGCAAGATGGTGTTGGACCGCCTGTCTTTTCACCTGGCACCAGGCCGCCCAATTGCGAAGCAGGTTTCGGGCACCAGCTAGCTCAATCAGTTTGGCCCTAAGCGCCTCAAGCCCCGGACCATCCGCTGGATCCGCAGGCTCGCGTCCCGCGGTCTGGCCGAACGCCACTCTCGCAGCATGGAATCCCTCGGCGGCCGCCAGCAGTTTGTCGCCCGCTTCGCGCAGTCGGTCGTTTTCAAGGGTGCCGCGCAGATTGGGCGCAACGGAACGGATGATGGCCCGAAATTCGTCCTGACTCCGTCCAGGAATGCGGAGCGATACGCGAAGTCGCCGAGCGAGATCGAGGATCGTCGCTACAGCCTTCACGTCTGTTGCTAAGCCTTCGATCGGTAGGGGCTTGCCTGCCAATGGGCTTTGGTCGACCGCGGCCAGAAACGCTCTCATCCGGCGGAGCAGCGGAAGATCGTTGCCGGGGTCGGCGGTGCCTCGTTGTGCGCGGCTTTGAAGCAGTTTCTGGACCTTGCGTTTGCCGACTACCGATCTCGGCCAGAACGATGCTTCCGCATCACGCCATTGCCTGTCCAGGACATCCAGGTCGAGGTCACGGACGATCGCGACATCATAGGCTGCCGAGAGGCCACGCTCGGCCTCCCGATAGGCTGCGATCGAGCGCTCAAGGGTGGCGAGCGCTTCGCCGAAGGTCGAGAAATCCCGGTCATAAGCAATCGAGACATCCCGATTGCGGGTCTGCGCCAGAACCTGCGCCAGGCCCAGGAGCGACTGGATTTCCGCGTGCGGCAAAGGCTCACTGGGGGCAAGACCGAGGCCGGATTGATAGTCCCGGATCGATGCCGTCAATTGGCCGATGGCGGAGTGCAGAGACGTCGCCCCAGCCAGCACTCTCAGTTGCCAATCGCTGCTCCACTCTCCAACATCGACCAGATCCAACGCCGGCTGACGCTCTACCGACCCAAAGACCAAGCCGACCTGCGCGGCCAGCTCCTCGAATTCGAGAAGCGTTTGCGGGTCGTGCCCATCAGGAGTCTGCCACGTGAATGCTGGCGCGGTCTGATCATTAGACTTGAGCGCAACGCCCAGCGCCAGGTAGGGCGTCCAACCATTGGGATAGCGTTTGTGAAGCGCTTCGACGTAGGCATTCAACTCATCGCGGCGCAGGCGAAGCCGCTCGTTGATGGCAATCCACTGGGATGCGTCCGCCTGGCCGCCGTGCTCCCATGAGGCTTTCAGTTGTCCGACGAAATGCCTGCGATCGGCCTTGTTCGAATGTAGCTCGATGCAGTGATTTCCAAGTCCATGTTCTCGCAACCGGCGATAAACCACATCCAGCGCCGCCGTCTTCTCAGCAACGAACAGGACCGTTTTGCCAACGCCCAGACAGTTGGCGATCATGTTGGCGATCGTCTGGCTCTTCCCTGTCCCGGGTGGACCGACGATCACGAAATCAAGCCCCTCGGCCGCTGCGATGCTCGCGGCTGTCTGCGATGAATCCAAAGGAAGGAGACTTATGATGTTGGACGGCTCATACGCGCGGTCCAGCTCTGCCTCATCGCGAAAGCCCGACTGGCCGTCCGAACTCTCGAAGGCCTGCTCGGGTGTGTCTATGAGGTGGCGAACGACCCGGTTTTGGCGCAACGCGTCGGTCCGCTCGACCAGGTCCTTCCACATAAGGAACTTTGCGAAGGAGAATGTCGACAACGCGGTCTCGTCGATCACCTCCATCCCGGGCACATCGCGGACCGCTTGGCGCATCGTTTGAAGGACCAGCGGTACGTCGACCCCGCTGTCGTCTAGCGGCAGATCGCCGGCAAACTGGGGAAGGCGAAGCTCGAAATCGCGCTCCAGGAACTGAAGTAGCGTGGCGTTGAACCGAGGCTCGTCTTCATGGAAGCGGATCGTGAAGCGTGAGGTCGCGCTCCGTCGCTCGAGCTTGACCGGGACCAGCAAAAGCGGCGCCCGGTAGCTGCGTTCATCCTCCGGTTTCTTCTTCCAGCGCAGAAAGCCTACAGCGAGGAACAGCGTATTTGCGCCGCCCTCGGCGAAGTCGTTACGCACCTGACGGTAAAGATCGATCAGTCTCGCCTCAAGCTGACGAGCATCCAGCGTGGAGGCAAGCTCGTCCCTCTGCAGCGCTTCAGCCGCGAACCCGCGTTGCAGATCGCGGCCGTGGACATCCCGATAGAGCTCGGCGTCACGCTCGCCCAAAGGGTTCTGCTCTGGCAACGAGATGACACGGACCGCAGCGCCATTTGCCAGCCTGTCCTCCAGATAGGCCACGTCGGTGCACAGAAATGGGATTGTCTTCTTTGATTCGGGAAAATTCAGCAGCCTGTTCCTGAGCGTCAGGTCGAGAAGCTTCTTTTGCCAGCGGTCGATGCGGCCGGCCGCGGTGCTAGGCTTCGCTTCAATGGCCTCAGCCGGCATCTCGCCCATTGCTGGCGCGGGGGGAAGCGGGAGGGCCGCGACTGCTGCCGCCTCCTCATCGACTGTGTTTCGCCTGATGGGTTCGTGTGAGGCAAGCGGCGTGATGCCGCCACTGCGCGATCGCCGGATGTCTATGGCTGCAACGAAGGCTTGCGCCTGTTCTTCCGCCAGGCGGATACTGAGCACATTTTGGGCGGCCTCGAGCGTCAGCGCAGGGCGGTGCGTCACGCCTGTGGTTTCGAACGCAATGAATTCACGCGAAGCCAGCGCCTTGCGCACCTCCATCTGGTCCGTTTCGACCGCATTGGAGAAGGTGCGCTTGGCCAACCAGACTCCCACCGCGGCATGCCCGTCAAACATCAAGACCGCTGGATGCAGCCCGGCAGCCTCCAGTGCAGCAGCAAAGAGAAGTGACGTATCCAGGCAAGTTGCCAAGCGTTCCTCAGCCATTGTCGTTGGCCGCCTGATCTTCTGGCCTCGGCTCTCGAAGCTCGCTGGAGGCTCGGCATAGTGCAGGCCAATGCCGGCGATCGCCGAATAGATGGCGGCAGCCAGCATGTATGCCCGTTGCGGACTTTGCGATTGATAGCCGTCAAGGCCGCTCGGATGGCCGTGCGCAACAAGTCGTTCCGCTGCGACCCTCAGGATCGGCGCAACGCCGGGATCATTCGGCATCACAAAAGCCGGAAGCAACTGCGCCATGTCGGCAACGCCACCCCACTCATCGCGCGCGAGCAATCTGACTGTCAGCCGCCGCTCATCGAGGACCTCGCCTGCCGCGGTCAGCCGCAACGTGATCTCACCTCGCTCGGCCTCATTGAGGCCTGTGAGATATCCGGCATCGAGCTCGATTTTGCGGTCGCTCAGTTCAAGCCTGTCGCCAGGAACGAGACGGTCTATTGTCCAGGTTTTCGGTCGCAGGAATGAGGGCGATGACGTCAGCTCGAGACGGCAATTCTCCAGAGTGCGGACGGAGTCGTTATCAAGCCGGATGGACCGAACCACCGGTATCGCGTTCTGATAGGACGCATAAGTGAAGCTGGACGCGACGTCCGCGATTATGCTCGCTGCAGGCGAGTTGTCGGCTACCGCATCATCATTTAATACTAGCTCTGAACTATCAAGAGATTGCATTGACCCCAAGTCCCCCTGAATTCAGATTAGCAATTTTTTCGAGATATAAAAGGCTCCCGGCGGGCTGAACGAATAAAAGGCTTCGCTTATCCACGCGATAGCTGGGTCAACCAACGGTGAAGCGCACTCTCAGCAATGCACCGCTAGGGGACGCGCGATAACGGTCGTCCTTAACTTCGTGACCTCATTGCAGTAGGACTGTTGCCGAACACTGCCGGACTTTGCTACCGAAACCCAAGCTGCCTTTGTCGCACGCCGTGGTGGCATGGGCGCCTTTGACTAGGTGTCGGCATTTGCCTGGACTTTTTGTTCGGGCCTGGAGGGCGCCCGGATGGCATTTCGATTTGTTCATACGGCCGACCTCCATCTCGATTCGCCACTGCGCTCGCTCGCACTCAGAAATTCTGAACTTGCCGAGCTTATCGGGGATGCCAGCCGGCAGGCCTTCACTGCGACAGTGGACCTTTGCCTGGCAGAGCGTGTCGACGCTCTCGTGATAGCCGGCGACCTTTACGATGGCGACCAGACCTCGATGAAGACGGCGCGCTTTCTGGCCGTCCAGATGACGCGCCTCCATCAAGCCGGTGTCAGGGTCTACATGATCCGCGGCAACCATGACGCCATGTCGCGAATTACAAAGCAGCTGATCTTGCCCGACACGGTGACTGTTTTTGGCGGCCGCTGCCAATCCGTGATCCAGCCTGGCGCTGGAGTGGATGCCGCGTTCCATGGGCTGAGCTTCGCCAGCCCAAAGGCGCTCGAGAGCCTGCTGCCCAAATACGCTGCCCCGCAGGAGGGAGCTGCGAACATCGGCATCATGCACACGAGCCTGGCCGGCTCCCCAGGCCATGACGTCTATGCACCCTGCGGCGTCGCCGACCTGCACAGCCACGGTTTTGATTACTGGGCGCTTGGCCACATTCACGTTCGGCAGGTGTATTCCGGGGCGAGCACGCTCGTTATGCCAGGGATTCCTCAGGGGAGAGATATCAACGAAGCCGGCGAGAAGTCGGTCACGCTGGTGACCATTCGTGATGATCACTCTGTCGAGATCGAGGAGAGGCTCACTAGTGTCGCGCAGTTCGAGCGCGTGAGCGTCGACCTGACCGGGGCGTTGGAATGGAGCGAGGCCATCGCCCGCATCCAATCAGGGCTCGATCAATCCCGGGAGGCTACCAGATCCCGCTACCTTGTTGCCCGCCTCGGCCTGATCGGCGCTTCCGCGCTTTCATGGGCTATTATCCGCGACCGGGACTTGGTTGTCGCAGAAGCCGAACAGGCCGCGGAACAGGTGGGCGACACATGGGTGGAGAAGCTGGAGCTTGATCTTTCGGCTCCCGCTGTCGGAGATTCGGGAAATGTTGCCGATCCAACTTTGGAACTCGCTCAGTCAATGCGGGCCAATACGAACTCGGAAGCCTTTCGAGCCGAAGCGCGAGAATTTGTGTCGAAGACGATCGCGGACCTGCCGCCCGATGCTCGCGGTTTCGCCGGCAAGGACGAAGCGGGGCTTGAACAGTTTCTCGACGATGTATTGGCACGCGGCGTTGACGTGGTCACGGCGGGGCTCAAGGCTGGTGCAACGCGATGAGGTTGCGGCGCCTTGATCTGACCCGCTTCGGCAAGTTTACCGATAAGTCGATCGACTTCGGAGAGAAGCCGGTTTCGGGCCCCGATCTGCATATCGTTTTCGGCCTGAATGAGGCGGGCAAGTCGACGGCGCTTTCCGCCTACCTAGATCTGCTCTTTGGCATCGAGGAGCGCAGCCGCTACAATTTCCTGCACGAATATAGCTCGATGCGCATCGGCGGACTGCTCGAATTCGAGGGACGGACGCTTGCCGTTTCGCGCACCAAAAGCCGCAGCAACTCACTGCACGATGCCGAAGGCAGGCCGCTGAGTGAAATTGCCATCTCGGCTCACCTCGCCGGACTGTCGCGCGAAGCCTACAGCAGCATGTTCTCACTCGATGACGAGACCCTGGAAGCAGGGGGCAAAGCGATCCTTGAATCGCGTGGCGATCTCGGCAAGCTCCTTTTCACCGCCAGCGCCGGGCTTGGTCATGCCAGCGATGTTTTGACTGCATTGGAAACGGAAGCAGATAGCCTCCACCGAAAACAGGCCCAGACCACGGAAATCGCTCTGCTGAAGAAGCGCTTCGCGGAACTCAAGTCGCGCAAGGAGACAATCGACACCCTGGCCTCCACATTCGAGGCGCTCGAGGCGGAACGGGTGGAAGCCCAAGACAGGTATGACCGCAGCCTGGCTGAACGCTCGGCATTGTCGACGCGTCTCGCCACAATCGACCGATATACCCGCGCCGCGCCGCTCCTCGCGGAGGTCAAGCGCAAGGCGGCCAGATTGGCTGAGCTGCCTGACATTCCGTCTCCTCCCAGAACCTGGAGCGGCACTGTCGCGGAATTGATCGATCATGATGCGCAGCTGAGAACTCGCCTCCAGGCCAATGGCGATGAGATCGATCGGGCGAAGGCGAAGATCGAAGCAATCGCTGTCGACGACGCTGTGCTGGCGATCTCCGAACAGGTGCGCGGACTTGCCGATCGCAAGGCGCGCTATGCGGCCGCGGGAATGGATCTGCCGACCCGCAAGATGGAAGTCCAGATGCTCGACCACGTGGTGGCGAACTGTCTCGCCGCGCTTGGAAGGTCGGCCGAACAGGATCCGTCCCATCTCATCCTGCCGGCCTTTGTGGTCGGGACGCTTCGCACCATGGTCGAGCAACGCTCCGGCATCACGACGAGCTTGCGGATGGCTCGCGACGAAGCCGCCGCCGCGCTCGACGGGCTCAACGCTGCACGAGGTCGCATTGGCGAGGAGAGGGCGGTGCCCGAGCCCGCAAGGGCCAGGCTGATGGCAGCCGTGTCGCAGGCGAAGGCCAGCAGTCACGCACGCGAGATAAGAGAGGCGCGCGCGTTGGAGGACGAGGGGCAAGCAAGGCTGGCGGATGCGATGCGGCGCCTCCAGCCGTGGTCGGGAGATGCGGACGCACTTTCGAAGATGCCGGTTCCGACAGCCACGCACATTGCTGCGTGGAAAACGCTGGGCGCGGATCTTGGAAAGGATAAGGCAGTCTTCTCCGAGCGTCTGGCCGAGCATGAACGAAGCCGGTTGGCCACTTCGTCTCGCCTGGCAGCAGTCACCGCCTCGGTCGATCTCGCCGACGATGACACGGCGGCGGCCCTGCGACGCGCGCGAGATGAAGCCTGGCGAACTCACCGGGGGGATCTCCAGGCCGGAACGGCAGATCTCTTTGCCGCAGCGTTGGCCAAGGACGATGATGCCGGCGCGGCTCGCTTGGCCCATGCGGGCGAGCTGGCGGATCTGGGCGCAATCAAGCAAAAGGCGGCCGAGACGGAAGCCGCCATTGAGCGTATCAGCGGCGAACTGGCCGGGGTGGCCCGGCGCGTGGAAATGGCGTCAGCTGAAATCACGCAAATGGCGAGCGCATTAATCGATGACTCCCAGGCGCATTCGCTCGACCTGCTGATCGGGCTTGTCGAGGAGCGCATTTCCGCCCGGGCTGACGCGCTTGACGCATGGGACGAGATCCTGCTTGCACACGCAAGGATCGAGCGCGCGACAGCCGAAGCTGAGCGGATCCATCTCGGATTGGCCTCGGCCCTCCAAAGCGTTGGAATTCAGCCGGAAACCGAGGCACTGGAGGCAATGGCGGTCGCCGCTGACCGCTTCCTGGACAGACAGGCGAAGGTCGATGCGGAGCGCGCGGAGGCGCTGAGGAGCGTCGCCGCGAAGGAGGACGAACTGGCGGCAAGGCGGCTCGCGGTCGACAATGCCGAGAGGCGAGATGATGCATGGCAGGCCGATGTCAAGGAAACGCTGAAGGGCACCTGGCTCGAAGATGGTATCGCCGGGTCCGGGCTTGGCAGCGTGCTCGATCAGTTGTCGGAGCTTTCAAAGGCCCTGCAGGATCGTGAGGCCATGCGTATCCGCATCCGCAAGATGGAGGCGGACAGGGCTGCATTCGCTGAAGAGATCGCCCGTCTTGGTGCGCACACCGGCGAGCGTGCCAGAGACGACGCCCCAGAACAGGTAAGCTTCAGGCTGTCAGAACGTCTGGAGCAAGCCGAGCGTGCCTGTGAGGCGAGGGCAAATCTACTCCTTGATGTTCAAAAGTTGCAGGACGTTCGAGAGGCACTGAACGCTGAGGCCGCGGCACGGGAGACAACAAAGCAGGAGGTGCTCGACGCCTTTGGAGTGAACACTCTGCCCGAGGTCATGGAGCGCGATGAACAGCTTCGCGAGCGAGACGGCCTGCAGAGTGCCGTGGCCGAGCTTCAAGAACGATTGACAAGCGAGCTCGCCCTCGGCGACTTCATCCAGGCGCAGTCGTTGCTGGAAGACCTCGATCTCGATGGGCTCGCAATTGAAAAGGCGGAGGTCGAGCGGCGACTCGCCGACCTCGATGAATCACTGCAACAGCAAATCGTCCGGCGAACCCGGGCGACCGACAAGCTCGATGCGATCGGCGGCGACAGCGCGGTTGCCCGCATCGATGCCGATCGTCGCACCGTCCTTCTCGAAATCGAGGAAAAGGCCGTTCGCTACATCGAATTGAAGCTTGGAGTGATGTCGGCGTCGAGCGCGCTTCGGGTCTATCGCGAACGTCACCGCTCCGGAATGATGAGCGAGGCCTCCGACGCCTTCGCACTGATCACGCGGGGCCAGTACACAGGCTTGACGACCCAGCCGGTAAAGGGCGGCGAGGTCCTCATCGCGACACAGCGGGATGGCCAATCGAAGGTCGCGGACGCTCTTTCGAAAGGCGCGCGCTTCCAACTCTACCTGGCTCTACGCCTCGCCGGATATTACGAGTTTGCCAAGCTCAGGCCGGCTGTTCCGTTCATCGCCGACGACATTATGGAAACCTTCGATCATCTCAGGTCGGAAGAAGTTTTTCGACTGTTCGGCGAGATGGCCAGCGTAGGCCAGGTAATCTACCTGACCCATCACCAGCACCTTTGCGACATCGCCAAGGCGGTCATTCCTAACATCGCTATCCACGAGCTCGGGTAGTTCAAACGGCATTGTTGTTGGCCGTTCTCGCGAGGCAAGCCGTGTTGTCAACAGCCGCTTCGCGCCCGATCTCGGTCGTCAGGCATGCAGTGGTCAGCCTCCAAAAGCGGCCGTTGCGCAGATGTCAAGCGCGACCTGAATATTTTCGGCGAATGGGTTCCAATCCTACTCTCTCGGCCACTCAATTGTTCCACATGCCCGAAGAGTTGAGGGAGCTTGGCGAAGGAAATATGAGCCAACCGAACACTTCAAACATGAACTTGCAGGATCGCTCGCCGTCTGCTTGATGTACCTTCAATAGTCAGGGGTCCGCAAGACATGTCAATATCGGCCGATATCGGGAGCTTTAGTCTGGATAGTCGCCAGCTTGCGCGTATCGAATATGTTCACCGCGGCTTCCTTTATCAGCATCTCTACGCCGTTGCCTGTCTCTTTCGGGCCGCACAGGCTGGCGTAACCCATGTCGTGGTCGAAAACGATGAGGACGTCGAACTCGTTTTTTCCGCCAAGCGCATCTATGCGCAGATCAAGACGCGATCTTCAGGCTTGGTGTTGAGTGACATCGACGGGGCCCTTTCGCGGTTCAAAGCTATTCGGATGGAGCATGTCGAAGGCCGCAGAAGCGGCGACGCCGAATTCGCTATCATATCGAACAGCGCGCCAGGACCGGAGCTGGCAAAAATGATCGAAGGCAATGATTGGCCTTCAGATGTTGCATTCATTTGGCCTGGAAAATCGGCTGCGCTCGACCAAGCACTCCCAGCGCCCTGGCCCAACCTTTCAGATGCTTACGTCGCTTGCAGCGATACGGCCAGCACACTGCCGTTCTTGATCCTGGCGCCCGAAACTCTCGTCTGGAAGCTTGCGGGAAGGATCATGGCGGCCTCGGCGGGTGTCGCGCCCAATGCCAACCACACTTTCGTCGTGCAAGATTTGCCGAGGCTGTTCGAGCAACTGGTAATACAGCTGCAGGATTTCCCTGCTCCACCGCTCAATTACCGACCGCAGGACAAGGAGCCTGCGCTGATAAGCGCTGAGCGGGTGCGCCTTATCACTGGCTTTTCAGGGGCCGGAAAGACGTCCTGGGTCTCCCAGACAGCGCTGCATACCAGTGACCATCTCGCCTATTATGATGTGGCCGACATCTCCGGTCCGGCTTTGGCGAGCGCAGTGGCGCGCGAGCTTGCGGCACGTCTTTTCGGCAAAAGCAGCGGCAAGCTTGGCGAGATCCTGTTGCCGGGCGCCGGTGGTATAGAAATTCTCTTTGCGCTTGGGCGCCAACTGGCAGAAGAAAATCGTACGGCGACAATTGTACTGGACAATGCCCATCGAGTGCCTGCGGCTGACTTGTCGTCGTTGATCGGGGCATCGAAGCATCTTCATTTTGTCCTACTGGCACAGCCGAACGCTGCGGTGGCCCGCATTGAAGCGACGTTAGACGTGAAGGCCGAGCCGCTGTTTGGGTGGACAAACGAAACCGCGGCCGCCGAGGGGTCGTCACTGGGCTGCAAAGGCGACTATTCGGCTTACGCTCGGCTTCTGAAGCTCACCGGCGGACTGCCACTTTACACGCAGAATGCGCTGAAGATCGCGGCCGAAAATTACGAGAAAGATGTTGCCGGGCTTTGCGCCGCTGTGGAAGAACGCACGCATATTGTCGAGACCGCCCAGGAACTGATCCTGGCCGAAATCTTCGATACCTATACCGAGCAAGAGCGACAGGCCGTAGCCGCGCTCAGCCTCAGCGACGTTCCCCTCGATCAGGTTGAAGCAAGTTCGGTGCTGAAAACCGCTTTCGCGATCGAGAGCCCCGCCGCTGCCGCAGCATTCAGGCGACTTCGTCTGACTGGTGCTATCCAGGTATTTGGCGTCGATCGGTTCAAGGTTCATGACGCCATGAGGCCTTTAGGTCGCGCCCATCTCGACAGCTGCGACGCCGAAACCGTCAAAAGCGCGCAGAGTGCTTTGCGCGACGTTTTGATGGCGACGTTGCCCATCGACCACGACCGTCAGCGTGTGTTCCTCCTGCTGCGCATGTTTGTAGCCCTCGGCAACATCAAGCCGCTTGTTGAGATGGCTGGTGACGAGCTCTTTCATGAAATGGGCTACATCGACGAGATCTCCCAATATCTGACCGAGGTCGCTGCCTCTGAAGATATGTCCGCCGAGGACAGGTTCTGGGCCTTGGACGGGTTGGTCTTTGCCGGCTTCAAGCAAGGCGATGACCAGGACATGAGGCGCAAGCTCAAACAGATGGACGAGCTGGTTCGGCGAAATCGCCTCGGACTGACGGAGCGCCTTGCGGTCGGCATGAAGCGCATGCTTTTTGCCGCCCGGGCTGGGGATGTCGCGACTGTCAAGGCGACGATGAAGGAATTGTCCGGCCTGCTGCCGAAGACGCCAGAACACCTGCGCGTGGCGCGCTATAATTACGCCCACGCATTGTTCGAATTGGGAATGACGAACGAGTGTGTTGCAACCACACTCGACTTGATTACTGAATACTACGATTTGCTGGGCCTCACGCTTGGCGATGTGATGGGCAAGAATCCGGATAAGATATTTCCGCTTCTCAAAGGCGATCAATCCCATACCGATGACCTTAAGCATCTGGCCGACTGTCTCGATCTGCAGGGTAAGGCCATCAGGTCAACGGGAACTCATTCGGGCCTTTCGCTGGTTCACGCGCTGAAATTCTACTCAATGGCCAATGCCCTGGATTCGTTCGTCAGGGTCGCGCAAGAGCTCGTCGAGGAGTTCATCTCGCGAAACGACTATATTGGCGCAAGAGATATGATGGAGCGAAATCTGCTACCTTCGATCCTGGAATTGAAGATGGCAGGCCGGGTCATTCCTGTTCGCAGTCAGTATGCAGTGGTTCTTGCCTATTGCGACGCCTTCGACGACGCAGACGCAGAGATGGCCCGTCTTTTGCCCTATGAAAGCGGGATGGATGCCCGCGGCCAGGAAGTGTTGCGACGCCAGCGCGAGCTCATTGCCGAATTGAAAATAAATCCGCCGCCGCCGCAGTGGCGGATGCCAGCGAAGCTTGACCAGCGATAGTCTGACTTTGTGTGTCGGCCAGCGGCTTCTAATTAAGCCCCACTGCCGTCAAGAGGCTATATAGCGGCGCAGCAAGTAGTCCACCTCGGACCGGCTTTTGCAATGATAGGTATCGCGGATCATCTTTCTCAAGGTCTCGCCAGCTGGCCCGTGGGGTTCTTCCGCCTGGGCAAGATCAACGGCATCAAGGTCGGCTTGAGAAAAGCCTTCCATTGGCATCGGGTGTATCGTCCAGATCTCGGCAAGGCTGGCGGTAGCACCATTGGAGAATTCGATGCGCCTCAGCAATTGAGGCAGGCGCCCTTCCAATCCGTAAATCCGGCCAGCGCCGAGCTTTGTACTGACACGGACATTCAGGATCGGTTTGCGCTTGAAGAAGGTGACGTCCGTCGGTTGTCCTGACACGGATAAGACTGTGAGTTGGTGAACAAGCATCCCCTCACGGGAACCGAAATGCTGTTCCAGCCGCTTCATCGCTTCTTGCGGGGTTAAGTCGACGCTCACAAATCTCCCTTTCGTGTTACGCCACTGCGGGCTTCGCAGTTAGCGCATTCCCAATCACGCTACCAGCCGAAGCAGTGATCGGTCAGCTAAGTCGAGATGATAGCGAGCCGATAGTCCAGAAAATTCTTGACATTTCGGCCCAGCGAGCTAAACCTCATGCCAGACACGTGAGCAAGGTGACGGAAATGAAAATGGATATGGCAATCATTGGGAGCGGCCCCGTGCTATCTGGCTCCATCAATGGCAAAGCTGCTTTTGCGGCCTTTGTGAAAGCCATTGATCGCGAGCCGGCTGCGCCGACGCCGCTATTCCTCGACTTTACAAATATCGATGTGGCTACCGCCAGCTATCTTCGAGAATCGGTGTTCGCTCTGAAAGCGTACATGCGAACCCTTTCATCCAAGTATTATCCCGTTGTTGCGAATATTAATGACGATATTTTGGATGAATTGCTGATTATCGCGAATACTAAAGGTGATGCGATTATGAGCTGCCGCCTGGACCGCGACGAACGCGTCTCGGGAGCGGAGTTGATTGGCAGCCTTGATCCGAAGCAACAGATGACATTCGACTTGGTGAACGAATATAATGGAGTTGATGCCAACCATCTCATGGAAAAATTTGGAGAAGCTGAGCAAACCAAGAGCACGACGGCGTGGAACAATCGGCTTGCCAGTCTTGCGGCTCGCGGCGTGATTCGTGAGTTCGCTCAGGGTCGTTCGAAATACTATCGGCCGTTATTTGAGGAGGTGATTTGATGGGAGTGGAGTTTTTAAACAGAACAAAAAAGACGATACGTAAGCACGTCGATACGAAGCGGGCAGAGCTTGCTACGCCGGGCTTGTTCACGGTCAATCCCGTAAACCAGCCCCGCCGCGCGATTGCCTCGATCAGCGCCGGGGTAAATATCGCCAACGGCGAAGTGCTTATTGTTGAGACAAAGGGCGGACGGGTGAGCTTGCGCCGGGGCAATAGCGTCGTAGGCTCGTTCGATAATCCCGCTGGCGGTGTAATTTCTGCAATTGAGAAATCGGGGGGCGCGGCGAACGGTGTCGTTGGCCGGGTACATAAGCTCTCGAAGAAAGCAGAAGTATCTCTGTGCTGAACCTCCATCGTCCAGATACGCGAAGCCCTGAAGTGATTGTCCGATCGCTAACGGATGATCCCTACAGCAATACCATGGCCTTGGGTTGCCCTGGATGCCCTCATTTCTCCGAATGCGGCGGCCTTTCGGTCCGTGCTTCGCTTGTCGATTGTTTGCAACTCTGCTGCGGGGACTCGGCTCACTGCACGCGCGTCTGTCGGCATAAGGCGCAGCTCTTTGTGCAGCAGATGCGGGAGGTTGGCGGCTTTGGATTTGAGGACATTCCACGCACAGCCGTTTGTTCTGCTCAATTGAGCGCGGATATCGTGCCGCTCATCTACCATGGAAGCAGTCGAATGACGGCGCTCGCTGGCAAAGTGTTCGCCTTGCGCTTGCCCGATCTCATCGATTTCAAACACGGGAAGCTTCATTTCGAAACGCGCGAAGCCTTGTGTCGGACATACAACATAGACTCCACCGCTGACCTTGTTCTAACCGGCGTCGATCACGATCATCGGATTGAGCCCTGGTGGACCCTTGGCGAGCAGCGCATCGCCATCATAAGGGCGATGAAGGAACTCGGAATCGCGCTTGTAACGACCCCGAACTACAGTCTTCTGCTCGACAATCCACGAACAGATGATCTTCACGCGATAAAGCGTATCGCCATCACATTCGAAGAATTCCAGCGTGAAGGGATGGCCTGCGCACTCCATCCTAACGGCCGGACCTATCGGGACTTCGAGCGCTGGTCGAAGTTCATTGCCGAGCGCTCCGAGATCGAGACGCTCGCCTACGAATTTATCACCGGCTCAGGTCAGAAGCTCAGAACGCAGTTTCACTTGGATAGGCTCGCTGATCTTGCCAAGGCCTCCGGCAGGGAACTGGACATCGTGGTTCGCGGCGATCCTCAGGTCATTCCGTTCCTGCGGCAATTCTACCGCCGCGTCATCTACGTTGAGACCAATGCTTTCATGAAAACCTTGAAGCGCCAGCGCGCTGAACGATTGGACAACAATGCGCTTCGCTGGCCCTCGGCGCCGACCGTCGTCGGCGAGACTGTCGACAAGCTTCTGAGCCACAATGTTGAAGAGCAGATCGCCTTTTTGCGAGCCGCCTACTACGGCTGCGATGCGCCTTTTGCAAAAGCTGCGTGAGGTGGAAAATCGAGACGCTGACCTTCGATCTTGTAGATGACATTTGCCTCGCAGTGCAGAGCGGCACGATCACGGAGGCTGACCTGCCGACGACCAATGCCGATGGCCTCGGGCCGCTTTTGGAGTTGCGGCACACGCAGCCAAACATTTTAAACCGAGATGGCGGATCCCTTTGGCTAACGGCGGATAGATACCACGAACTTATGCGCAACATGCGCGAAACGGATGCTTGGTTCGAGCCAAGATCAGGATACCAGGGATTTATTTCGGTCGACAAACTTCGGCGAGATGAACTCGCGTGGACCGACTTCGTGCTACGCGCCAAACGGGCAGCGATATCGGCCGGTTTTTCTGACGACTATGGCGGTAAGCTAACGGCAGCGATTGGCGAGTTTTATGCAAACGTCATCGACCATAGCGGGCGTATCGATTCCGGCTACGTTGTATATAGCGCCTCTCCCGGCCGCTTCGAATTTGTTGTGGCGGATGCTGGAATAGGGGTACTGAACAGCCTTCGCAGCAACCCGACATATGCCCATCTGGTTGATGCGGGCACCGCGCTCGAACTGGCCTTGGACGAAGGAGTATCGCGTTACTACACCGAACAGGGGCATGGTTTTGGGTTTCGGCCATTGTTTGTCGGCCTAGCCAACATTAGCCGATACATGCGGTTTCGGTCGGACGATCACAGTCGGTCACTGACAAGGAAAGCCGACGGATCGATAGATGCCCAAACCAGCCAACTCGCCACCACGGCCGGATTTTTCTGTTGCGTGGTTTGCGACATCGAAATCCAGACACCTGCCAGTCATCCGGACCAGGCGCCGAAAAATGCTGAGAGGGAGTAGCCGATGTCACTCAGCATGAAAGAGGCGACCGCTATCAGCGCAATTGCTGATCTCCTTTATGACTTCTTGCCCGGCAGCGGAAATTCTCGCACGGCCTTTCCACTGGCCGCGAACGAGGCCGGCGTTGGAGACTTCTGGCAGCAAGGAAGCAAGCTACCATCCCTTGTCCAGCTTCTCAGCGTTACACTGGAGCAGCGGCGGAACCGATTTTGCCCTCTCATCAATGCGATCGTACTCCAGTCGATGACGTGGCGGAGAGGACGAGGTGATCCGTTAAAGCGAGAAGAGATCGAGCAACTCAATAGTCTGCTGCGCGGTGTTTCGTTCAGCATACCCGAACTCACCGAGGCATCTTTTCTCGACATGTTGCCCCGGCGCGATCCACCACCAGTCGAAAAAACCTCCGGCAAGCCAACAACGACGCTGCTGACTTCACTCTCTCAGCAGCTGATCGAGGTCAGCAAACTTGCACCGCAGCCACGTGGCTACGCCTTCGAGAAATTTCTGCATGAGCTGTTTGCAGTCTATGACCTTGCCCCGCGCGGCTCCTTCCGAAATACCGGAGAACAGATCGATGGCAGTTTCGCACTCGAAGGCGAGACCTATCTCCTCGAAGCCAAATGGCAGAATGATTATTCCGGTGTAGCCGATCTAGATCGGTTTTCCGGCAAGGTCGGTAGGAAGGCAAAATGGGCACGTGGCTTGTTCATCAGCAATACCGGTTTCACTCCCGATGGACTCACAGCTTTCGGCACAGCGCCGACTTCGATCATCTGTATGGATGGGTTCGATCTTCATGAAACCCTGTCCCGTCAGTTGTCCTTCGCTGACGTGATCTCCAGAAAGGTACGCCGCGCCGTTGAAACTGGCGGCCCATTCGTACGCGTCCGCGACCTGTACTGATCATTCGTCATGCGCAAGGAGCTCCCTTCTAACCATGTTATTCATTCTGCGGCGGGTTGAATGCCGCCATCCAGCTTTGCGTCTGAAGATCATTGGTCTCAGTGTAGATCCTGTTGTTCGACGCCTGCGAGGCTCCTCCAACATGGTGATGAATCTTTGGACGAAGACCATCCATAAGCATCTTCCCATGAGTATGTTCGAAGGAGACCGGGGTTAGACCATTGGCGGGGACGAACCCACCGATCGGCGGAGGATTGTCGGGCATGCCTGACGCAGCCCATTCTGGCTTCCCGCGCTTCCGAGGGCTGTCATAGAGCGATGAGCGAATCTGCTCACGAGCGATGCGCGCCGCATTCACTAGGTCGTCGCGCTTAAACGCAGTTACGTCTGCGATCGCGGCATCGATCAGCTCCGGCGCGAGGTCGTTGAAGACGTCTTTGAGATGGGTGGCTTTGCTAAATGAATGCTCGACATCGTTGAGGGGCGTAAAAACTTCGGTAACACGAGTCACGCCGTTGCGCTGACGCTCGGCGGCGGCGGTAGAAAGTTCGAATTGCATCTCCGGGTCGGTCCGAAAGTCGCGATCCCGATGGAGGATGATCCGCGCGTCGGGCCGCATGTCTGTGATCATGTTCGCAAGAAGCCTCGCTGCTGGAAGGTTTCCGCATCCGTTGTAGGAGAGTGCGACGAGGTTTTCGGGCGCACCGTTCGCCTTGGCTAGCACAGTTACCGGTTGCGGCAGTTTGTCCTCGGTCAAGAGGATCACGGGGCGTGCAGGATCGAAGGCGTCTGCACCGGCCGACAGGGCGCCGAGCGTCATGAGGATCGGGATTGCTGGACGCTGAGCATCGTCAACCGGAACCTTCGCGCCTTCGCTCATCCACACGACCGCGGCGTCGGGGTCGTACATGAGGCGTTGGATCAGCTGGGGCGAGTGGCTAGCGAACAGGATGCGGGTCTGTGTCTCAGCCGCGACCCCTCTAAGCGCCTCGTAAAGTCGCGACTGACTGTCGGCATGGAGATGCGCATCGGGCTCATCCAGCAGGAGCAGGGGCGGAGCGTAGAAGCAGGCGTATGCAATTATCTGGATAACCTGCAGTATCCCGGTCGATGCCATGTCGATCGTGACCCTCGTGTCCAGGGTTTCGACATCGACGTGTACGTAGCGGTCGTGTTGCTGGTTGTGATCCACGATGACGCGTGTACCCTGGTAGCAACGATCGAGAAGCGTGGAAAATGTCTTCCAGCCGCTGTCCGGCAGTAGGCCAATGTCTCGCCCTTGTCGCCAGGCGGTCCTCGCCATTTCATCCAGATCGCGAGTGAAGAGATGATCGAGCACGGTGCGGAGGTAGAGGTTAGCATCGCCATGCATAACGGCGGCGTCCATCGCCCCTTTGGTTCGCCATTCCTCGCGCATCGGGATACCCGAGAGGCCCGGCGTGAGTATTGAGAAGGGGCGGTCTCCATTCGCTAGCACGGCAGCGAGGTCATCGTCCCCTGTCCGAGTGATGGCGATGTTCGCATTTTTTCCCCGACGGACCTCGATCGTCATCTCCTTGTCCGTGTTTGTGTCGAGATCGACACCGCGGTAGCTAATAGAGTAGCCAAGATTCTGCGTCGCCCGGTCTCCTCGTCGAAGGTCCAGCAACTGCTCGGTTGGACGGAAGAGCACCGCATCGTTTGAGACCGTACCCGCGAAATCTGCATTGCCGTTACCGCGGATGCCGCGAAGCGCGGCCTGCAAAATTGAGACGCCAAGCTGCGCCGCCTGCAATGCACTGCTTTTGCCGCTGGTATTCCCGCCGACGAGAGCGGTTACTGGCTTTAGTTCGATTGTGAGTGAGTCGATCCGCTTGAACTGGCTGACGACGATTTGGTCAAGTCGAATCCGCATTCTTTCTGCCCCCAAGCGAATAGACTAGACGTTTTCGCGCGAATAAATGCAACGCTGATTCTAGGGTGCGTGGGCGATCCTCAACCCGCAGTGGTCGTGCAAGCGGCAGCTTTTGCCGGTGCCAACCTGAACCTGCTAGGCGGCTTTCGGCCCCTATCCGGCATTGGATACGGCTAGGAAGCAATTGTTATTGAAGAGCAATACTTACGCCGCTCGGAAGAAGCTTTTTCCCTTGTCATAGCTTTCCGCCTGGCCCAGCCGGACCAAGGACTGAAGTACGTCGTGGACCTCGACGATGGTTTCCTCCGGCGACGTAAAAGTCGCGGCGATTTCCTCTGCCGACAAGGGCGCTTTCGCACGCCCCATGAGGTCGAGGACCACCCGGGCCTGCTCTAGTCGCGCAGCCGGGAATGGGGTTTTCTTCGCCCTGACTTTGGTCGCTAGGATCGCTTGGACTCGGTCGCCACGATGTGCTAGCGGACCGATCTTGTCGATCTGATACTCGGGTCGCAGCCATTTGATGAGGCCCCGGCCCTCTTCGGCGGCCCGCGCTTCGTTCAGCCGGACGAGTCCGTCCAGGATTTGTTCAGCGCCAATATCCGCTTGCCAGCCGTAGGATTTCACGACGGCGGTGTCGAGGCGATCATGAAGCTCCCGCAGGATCAGAACAAGGCCGCGGCTTCGGATGTCCTGGTCCTTGCGGGAGAGTATACTGCCCGTTCGGACAGCCTCAAGAACATTGTAGAGCGCGGTGAGGGTCAGGTCGGAATGCTCCGCAAGAACCCGCTTGCGTGTCTCATCGAGTTCTTCGGCAATGGCACCGATTCCGGCGCGAGCCGACCCGGTGGCGTCGGGAAACGGGAAGGGATCAAAGCACCGGGACTTCGAATACCTCGGATCGTTGCCGACACCCTGCCGGCCTCCGGTGCGCAACGCCCAGGTCACATGCACCTTCGAGGACAAAACGCCCAGATGAAAGGGATCATCCGATGCAATTGCGACCAGCATGTTGTCTGGAAGCACCTCGGCCTGCATGAACTGGAAGATGCGGTGCTTCATGGTCTCCACGGTGGCGACGTAGCGGGGCAGCCCCTCAATTGCTGGCCGGAGTTCCCTTCGTGGTTCACCAAACCACCACCACTTTTCTCGATATGAGGCTCGATTATTTCGGTCCCGCTCCGGCTTCACCGTATCCAGGAGGTGGTGATAAACCTCGGGGAATTCGCGTCGGACTTCATCGGCAGCGCGACCGAACAGGTCGATAACCATCACTCCACGTGGTCGTGATGTCAGATCCCTGCCATTTCGATATTCGCGGATGTGATGCTCGAGGCCCGGGCGCTTTCCAAGGCCGAGTTCAAGTGCTTTCTCCCGCGTAACGATGAAGCCATCGCCATGAAGCTTCACACCAGGCGAGCAGATCGTGTCGTTGGCCACCAGTCCCTTCGATCTGGTGACATCGACCCCGATCGTGAGGTCGGGATTGATCTTCCCCTCACGTTCCGCGAACTCGATCGTGGGCTCGTCGGTGTCGAGACCTGCCTCTTTCGTCACGAGGCGCACGACGCCATTCCGTTCGCCAGCTTCGGCAATGGTCATCGCAATTCTGACCGCAGCGGCATTCTTTGATGCCTTGGTCCATGGATGATCGGGAATGGCGAGCACCAGGGAAACGGGTGAAGTGCCTGCTAGATGTCTCTCAAGGACTCGCCGTTGGAATACCTGCGTTATCGAATTGGTCGTGACGAAGCCGAAACGGCGCAGCCGCGTTCCCTTCCGGACAAGCAGTTCGGCGGCATGGTCCCACCAGTACATCACGAAGTCCGCCGCAGGATTCATCTGCGGATTGGCACTCCACAAGGCTTCGGCGTAGCCCGCACCCAGTCGCCCGCGAATATCCTTCCCGCCGATGAACGGGGGATTGCCCACGATGAAGTCAGCCTCCGGCCAGTCGGCCTTGATCGCATTCGGATATGCATAAAGATCGTTGCCGTGACCATCACCCACGGGCTTACCCAACGCGTCTCGCTTGAGTTGTAGATGCGGGTAACCCGCCCAGGTGATAAGCGCATCCTTCGCGTGAACATGGTTGCTGCTGCCTAGGACCGGCTCGGGCGGGACGGTGGACCGGGTCCGCATGTGCCACTGGATGTATCCCATCCAGAGCACCAGCTCGGCAATCTCGACGGCCCGCTTGTTGAGTTCCATGCCGAAGAACTGCTCTGGCTTCACCGAGATGTCCGCGACGCGCGCAACTGCCTCATCGCCACCGATATCCTGCAATTGCTTGAGCGCCTCGCCCTCCAACTGCTTCATGCGGCGAAGGGCAACGTACAGGAAATTGCCCGTGCCACACGCCGGATCGAGCACCCGCACGGACGCCAGGTGCCTAAGGAAGTCTTCAACCTCTTGAATGGCGGCCGCCGTTGAGCCTGTGCGGATCGCACGCTCGGCAGCCGATTGATGGCCGATCCAGTCTTGGGTGAGGGGTTCGATGATCGTGGTATCCACAACCTGTTCGACATAAGCGCCGGGCGTGTAGTGCGCACCGAGACGCTTGCGCTCGATCGGGTCCAGCGCCTGTTCGAAGAGGGTGCCGAATATTGCAGGTTCCAGATCGCGCCAATCGGCATCCGAAGCATCACGGAGAAGACGTACCTCGTCCTTGGTCAGTGGAAGCGACGCGGCGTTCTTGAACAGCTTGCCGTTGAATCGAAGCAGTCTCTCACCAATGCCGGGCGAATAGTCCCCGCGATCCATGTGCCGCCAGAGGTCGTCGATCTCGAAGGTGAACCGGGTGGGGTCGTCGAGGCACTTCGTCAGCAGCTCCGTGAAGCCCTTTTTGCGGAGCAGCCCTACGTCCTCGACGAACATCGTGAAAAGGCACCGCATGAGGAAAACTGCAACGCTGCGTGCCTCGAAACCGCGCCCTTCAAGGGCTTTCGAGATTTCCGCCAACTGCCCGGCAATCTCTCTCGTGACCTTGGCCGTCTTCTGTGCCGGATCCAGGGATTGAGGCTGTTCCCACACCGCACGTAGCAGTTCTCGGGTATCGGGATTCGCCAGCTCGCTGAGTTCGATGCGGAATTGCCGTACGTCGGGAAACTGGGCGTAGTGGCGTCCGTGACCGGAAAAATCAGCGTAGATCTCGATAGCCCGCCCTACATCGCACGCGATGATGAAGGGCGGATACGGATGATCGGGGGGCAAGGAAGCTGCATATCGCTCGGCCTGCCGGCGCGCCTGGACCATGACGTGATCGAGGCCGGACACTGCTGTCTCGGCGGGCCCTCTCTCCGCTGTGGCGAATAGGTCCGTCTGACCTTCTGGCACCGCCTTCTTGCCGCCACGGAGGCGGCTCTGTTTCGCCTCGAGGATAAAGCACCCGCGCTTGTAGAGATCGATGCGCCCAGCCTCGGTCGTCCCGTCAGGACGCCTTCTTTCGACACGCCGTTCGAACACGTAGTCGTTGAAGTCATGGGCGGCCAATGCAGGATCGGGTCGCCTGACTCCAATCACATCACAAAGCTCTGCCAAGAAAAGAGAATAATTTGCTCTCTCTTGACCACCGTCAAGATTCGCCCATCGCCCAATGAAATGGGTGACTGTTAATATTCTATCAATATCTTCGCCATGTTCCACGCAGTAAAGTGCCATCGCGTAGTTACTAAATCAATAAATGGGGCGAGCGCCGTGCGCTGCGGCGAGTTGGTACTGGTATAGGTTTACCCGGTGCAGTCTTTTCGCAAGAACGGATGGATGCACTTCTACGCACCTCAGTCTTCGCTCACGAGCGCATTACTCGCTCGCTTTTTAACAAGTTCGCCTTAAAGCGGACCGTCAACCCACGGCCCCGGAGCGGTGCTAAACTGGCCTTGGGCGATGAATGGAAACGGCCGCCAGGTTCCCGGTTTGTGCTCGAAAAGTCGCATAATTGGCAATCTGCAACTGGCTGCGCCCTTTAGCGGTCATCGCATAAAAGGGAGCGATACACCCAGGCGCCGTTTGCAGGCGGCGTTCGTTCGGTATCGGTCCGCTGCCGGTTCGTCGTGAAGTTTCAGGGCGGGTCGAAGCTGGTAAAACCTCAGGCCGCCCTATTATATGTGACTTTGGCGGAGCCTTTCAGCGACCATCGCCAGTCTTGGGCCGTGTCGAGGACAGGCCGATTTCAATGGCCCTGAGCAACCCAAGCGTGTCGTCGAGCTTGCTGGTGTCGCCACCGGCAGCGGCGGAGACGGCATCACCCCATTCCTTTCGCACCAAGGCATAGTTTTCCGCGCCACGGCGCGTCCGATGGACGCTAACGCCGCGCCGGTCTTGCGGATCGACATGCCGCTCGATCAGGCCTTTTGCCTCGAGGTCGCGTAGAACGGTCGACACGTTGGTGCGCTGCAGTCCCGTCGCGGCCGCGATCTGGCTGGGCGTCGCCGATGCCTGCGCCACCAGGTGACGCATCACCACGCCTTCCGACTGCGAAAGCGACAGCGCATTCTCGTCCTGGTAGCCGCGAAACTGGATCTCGCGGGCAATGATGAGGATCAGGTCGGCCAGGTCCGCCCATCGCAGATGCGAGGACGGCTTCTTGCGCTCGGTCGGTTCACGTTCACTTCGCATGGCGTGGAATTTACAAGGCTTCGTGAATTGCGTATAGGCTCATAATGATTATATAAACATAACTATCTAAGCATAATCATATGGAGCCTACCATGACCACCTTGGCATCTGCCGGAACCAGCGGCCCGCGCGCAATGGCGCTTGCCGGCGAGTTGCATTCGCTGGGCGTGCATATTCTCCTAGCGGGAGCATTCCTGCCGATCGCGGACTTCTTCATTGTCAACGTGGCGCTACCAACCATCCAGGCCTCGTTGAATGCAACGCCCGCAGCGCTCGAGCTGGTGGTGTCGGTCTACGGCGTGGCCTATGCCGCCACGCTCGTGCTCGGCGGCAGGCTGGGTGACCGATTTGGCCGCCACCGGCTGTTTTTGATTGGCCTCTGCGGCTTCATCCTGGCTTCGCTCGCCTGCGGCCTGGCCCCCACGATCGGATCGTTGATCGGCGCGCGCCTGATCCAGGGCATGACAGCGGCAATGCTGGTTCCGCAAGTGTTGGCGACGTTCCAGGCGACGCTCCCCGGCGAAAGAAAGACCCGAGCCATTGCGCTCTATGGCGCAACGTCCGGGATCGCGGCAATCGTCGGCCAACTCGCCGGCGGGCTGTTGGTGAACGCCAATCTGTTAGGCACCTCCTGGCGGCCAATCTTTCTTATCAACATACCGCTCGGCATTCTCGTCTTCATCGCCTCGCGGCTTGTCGTGCCGGCCAACCGCTCGCCACACCCTGCAGGCATCGACCTGCCGGGCACAGTACTCTTTGCCGCCACGCTGACCGCGCTCCTTGTGCCGTTGACCGAAGGCCATTCGCTGGGCTGGCCGATGTGGACATGGGCAATGCTGGCCGCCGCCGTGGCGCTCGCCGTCCTGACCGTCATCGTCGAGCGGGCAGCCGAGGTGCGCGGCGAACTGCCGTTGCTGCCGCCGTCTTTGCTGACCCTGCCATCCATGTCGCGCGGCCTCGCCATGGTCACGATCTTCAGCCTGGGATTCGGCGCATTCATGTTCGTCTTCGCCCTTACCGTGCAGAATGGGCTCGGGGCCACTGCCTTCCAGAGCAGCCTCGCCATACTGCCGATGGCGATCATGTTCTTCATAGGCTCGATGGCCAGCCCGCGCATCATCCACCGCTTCGGGCGCGCAGCGCTGGCCGCGGGCGGCATCTTGCAAGCGCTCGGACTGCTCTTGCTTATCGGCATTGTCGTCGCCGCCTGGCCGCATGTCAGCCTTGTCGAACTGGCTCTTCCATTGATGTTGATCGGAGCCGGACAATCGATGCTGTTTTCGGGACTGTTCCGGGCCGTGCTCGCCGACGTTCCCGCCCATCTCGCGGGCGTGGGGAGCGGCGTGCTCATCACGCTTCAGCAGTCTGGCCTAGCGCTTGGCGTTGCAATCTTGGGAACCCTCTATTTGATATTGGAGCCGGCAGGGGTCTCCAGGGCCTTCGGGATCGTCATAGGCGTGCAGTTCGGCATCATCGTGCTGCTGGTTTTCGGCAGTAGCCTGCTGCCTCGTTTCACCAAACAGCATGGTGACGTCGTACCGGTCGAAATGTAATCGATAGAGAGCTCGATAGGGTGGCGCCGAACCGCCTGGATGCGGTTCGGCGCTTATTCGTAGACGAGGCCCTTGCGCTGCAACCGCTCGCGCATGTCGTTGACATCCAGGCTGAGCTTCCCCGCGGCGTAGAGGGCGCGCTTTTCTTCCTCCATCGCCTCACGCTTGCGGCCGGCCTCAAACACCCTCGAGGCTGTCTCACGCGGTACGACGCAGACCCCGTCGTCATCGGCGATGATGACGTCGCCTGGGCTGATGTAGGCGCCAGCACACACGATCGGCACCTGGACATTACCGAGCGTCTCCTTGATGGTGCCTTGCGCGCTGATCGCCTTCGACCAGACCGGAAACGCCATGGAGCGCAAGGTCGCGACATCTCGTACGCCCGCATCGATGATAAGGCCCCTGATCCCTTGCGCTTTGGCGGAGGCCGCCAGCAGGTCGCCGAAATAGCCGTCCTCGCAGGGCGAGGTCGGGGTGACGACCAGTATGTCGCCAGGCCGTGCCTGCTCCAGCGCGACGTGGATCATCCAGTTGTCGCCCGGCGCGACCTCACAGGTCAGCGCGTTGCCGCCGATCTTCGCGCCTTCGTAGATCGGCCGCAGCCGCGCGGCGAGCAGGCCCGTGCGCCCTTGCGCCTCGTGGACCGTGGCAACGCCGAGCTCGCCCAGGCCCTCGCAGATTTCGGCGAGCGTTCGCTCGGTGTTGGTGACGACTTTGGCCATTGGTGTTCTCCCGTAAGGATTTCATGGGGCAGGGCGTTTGGCCCCACACGGGCAGTGCTCGTGGGGATCTAGCGCCCCTGCGCCTTCAGCCGCGCATCGAGCCTCTGATAGACTTTTCGGGCGTTGCCTTCGAAGACCGCCCGGCGGTCGGCCTCGCCCAGCGACAGCGCATCGATGTAGCGGCGCGTATCGTCGAAGCTGAATCCGGTTTCCGGATCGACGGCTTTGACCGCTCCGAGCAGTTCCGAGCCAAACAGGATGTTGTCCGCATCGACGACTCGGAACAGCGTATCGATGCCGGCCTGATGATAGACGCAGGTGTCGAAGAAGACATTGCGCATAAGGTGTTCGCCAAGTGCCGGCTTTTCCAGCATCATCGCCAAGCCGCGATAGCGCCCCCAATGGTAGGGTGCCGCACCTCCGCCATGCGGGATGATCAGCTTGAGATCCGGGAAAGCGCCGAAGAGATCGCCCTGGATCAATTGCATGAACACCGCGGTGTCGGCGTTGATGTAGTGTGCGCCGGTCGTATGCAGGCATGCGCTGCACGAGCCGGAAACATGGATCATCGCCGGCACCTGCAACTCGATCATCTTTTCGAAGAGTGGATACCAGTAGGGATCGTGGATCGGTGGCGCCGACCAGAAGCCGCCGGATGGATCGGGATTGAGGTTGCAGCCGATAAAGCCGAGCTCGACCACGCAGCGTTCGAGTTCGGCAAGCACCGGCTTCAGGTCGCCACTCATCGACTGCGGCAACTGGCAGACGCCGGCGAAGTTGGCCGGAAACATGTCGACGATGCGTGCGATCAGGTCGTTGGAAATCCGCGACCACTCGACGTTGAGGGAGGCATCGCCGACATGGTGGCCCATGCCTGAGGCGCGGGGCGACAGGACGGTCAGATCCGAGCCGCGTTCGCGTTGCAAGCGCAATTGGTTCTGCTCGATCGTTGCCCTCAGAACCTCGTCGGAAATTGCGGGATAGAGCGGCCAGCCGCCGCTTTTGCCCTGCGCGAACTCCACCTGCCTCTTGCGAAAGGCATGGTGCTCCGGCGGCTCGGTCGTGTAGTGGCCATGGCAGTCGATGATCAATTTGCGTGCTCCTCGCGCTCGAGGTTGAGGCGTATGGATGCGCGCATATCCGCGCGTCCCGCAGGATCAGGTGCCAGCGGCGTGGCCGCGGGCACCGCCGGACCTACGGCTCGAGCACGTAGTTGGTGAAGCCGCCGTCGCCGGAGGCAACGCCGTTGATGGCCTCGTTGATCCGTTCGAGCGGATAGGTGCGTGCCTCCAGCACCGAAAGGTCGATCGTGCCGGAACGAACCATCTCGGCGATCTCCATGCCTTCGGCGGTGGTCAGCCATGCCGAGCCGATCAGCTCCATCGAATTGTCCATCCACCATTTGGTATTGAACAGCATGTCGCTGCCGGTGCCGCCAATGTTGACGATCCGGCCGCCGCGCCTGACGCCCATCATGGCATCCTTCATGGCGTTGACGTCGGCAACCGCGCCAAGGCAATCGAGCATGAAGTTGGCGCCGAGGCCGCCGCTCTGCGCGCGGACCCAATCGGCAACGCTGCCGTCCTGGTTGGAGAATGTCTGGATCCGGTCCGGGGCAAGCCGCTTCAGCCGCTCAAGCAGCGGCTTGCCGCGGGCCACCGCGTAGATCGCCGAGACGCCCATGGCGAGCGCGAAGAGGGTCGCTCCGACACCCAGCGTGCCCGTCGCGCCATTGATGATGAGCGACTTGCCCGCCAGGATGCCGAATTTCTTGAGCGCGGAGTAGGACGTGCCGAGGTAACCCATGCGGGCCGCCTGCGGGAAGGTCATGTTGTCCGGGATCTTGACGATGGCATTCTGGGGGGCGCGCATGAACTGCGCGAAACCGCCTTCCGGATAGCGCTTGTAGATCTCGAGGCTGTTCCTGTTGAAGCCGAAATAACCGTTGAAGGTGAAGTATTCACACTTTGCCTGATGGCCGCTGGCGCAGGCATGGCATGCGCCGCAGGAGCGCAACGGGTTCACATAGACGCGGTCGCCGGGCTTGATCGCCACGACCTGGTCGCCTACCTGGTGCACGACGCCCGCCGGATCGAGGCCGAAGATCGCCGGCTTCATCGGCAGCGGTTGGTGCGGATACCAGGTCTCCCAGTTGTTCAGCACATTGGCCAGATTTGGCACCATGCCGCAGGCCTTGACCTCGACGACCACGTCCGTGCCGGACGCCACCGGTCTGGCGACCTCTTCCACACGCATTGGCTCATTCACGGCATGCAGCCGCGCCGCCCGCATCATCGTCATTCCAACGTCCTCCCAATCTTCTGCTTCAAGGAGATGCCTCATTGACATTCCTTGTAGACTACAGATACCGTACAGTATCTGGATTGGGTGACGCAAGAGCCGATTTCCAATTGTGTCGGCAATTGCGGGACGCTCAAGCGAAAGGCCATGCCGGCGGTTGCCCGGCGGGTGCGACGCGCGGACTCCTTGGTCCGCGCAATGGCACTCGCGCCGTCCGGGAGGCCAGGACGAGAAGAGACCCCGGGTGTTCGCCCGGCTTTATGGAGGAACCTGTGCCGGAAATGACGTTTGTGCCGATCGACCTGATGCGCATCCTGTGCGGTGTCTGGTTTCTTCCGCATCTGATCGGCAAGATCAGGAACTTCGAGAAGGCGACGCAGACCTTCGAGAAGGCCGGATTGAAGCCCGGCAAGCTGTTTATTGTCGTCACCCTAGCGCTGGAGCTGCTGGCGACGATCGGACTGGTGTTCAACATCTATCCGCGTCTTGCTGCGGCTTGTGCGGTCGCCGTGTTGTTGGGGGCTACCTATGCGGTGGTGCGCATAAACGGGCTCCGCTGGCGCTGGCAGCTGATGGGTCCGGAGTATCCGATTTTCTGGGCGCTTGCCTGCATTGTTTCGGCGCTCTAACCTTCGGCCGATTCGGGATACCGAAAGTATCCGGATGCATGACCTTGGAAGGACCAAAGATGGCGCGACTGACGCGCGAGCAGAGTCAGGCTCTGACACGCGAGAAGCTTCTCATGTCGGCGAGTGAGGTCGTGGCGCGCGACGGATATTCCGGCGCGACCATCGAACGTATAGCCGAGGAAGCCGGATATTCGAAGGGCGCCTTCTACTCGAACTTCGAAAACAAGGAAGAGATATTCCTGCAATTGCTGGAGCTTCACGCCGGTGGTGATGTGGTTGAACTCACCAAACTGCTCGATGGTGTGGATGACCCGGAAAAGATCATCGACGCGATGTGCAACTGGGCCAACCAGCGTGCGAAGGACAAGCGCTGGGGAACGCTGGCCATCGACCTGCTGCGGATTGCCCGTCGGGACAACACGCTGGAAGACAGGCATCTGCGCTTGTTCAGGGATCAGTGGGTGGGGCTGGGAAAGCTCTTGTCCGGGAAGCTTTTTCCCTATGGTGGATCCGACATCGAACCGCTCTATGTCGGTGGCGTCGTCCTCGAGTTGATCTATGGCGGCCTGTCGAGCTTCATGAAGGACGACTCGCCGGGGGAAATGGTGAGGGCCACGCTCACGTCGATGCATGAGGCCCATCTCTATCGGCATGCGAAGCGGCCGGCCGCCCGCGCCTAAGCCACCGCGTCAGCGCCTAGCGTCGCCGGCGCTGCTGCACCCAGCATGACCTGCAACAGATCGACCAGCAATTCGGCCTCGCGAGCATCGCCAGCCAGGCCGAAGACCACACGGTCGGGCCGGACCAGGACGGCGCGCGCGCCTCTCAACCTGAGCCACTCCGCAAGCACACGGTCTTCTTCCACCAGAAACGACGGATAGGACCGCTCCTGCGCGATATGGTGGACGGCAATTCCCGCCCGCCGCGATTTGTCGAGCAGAGTGGGTGAGGGGTCCATGTCGCCGGCGATCAGGATCTGAAAGCCGGGCGGCAAGGAATCATCGAGCCGCATGCGGCCGGAAGGTCCCACGATCCACGGCTGCGGACAGGGTTCGCCGACACCTGTTCCAGGTCGGCCGTCGAAGCTAGGAGCGATCAGCCCATGACGGATCGGCGGAAACAGGTTCTGCCGGACATGGATACCCTGGCCGGCGCGCACCGCTTCCAGCATTTCGGTGTCGCGAGCGCTGGCTTTTGCCGGATCGAGCTCGCAGATGACCTTTCCGAGCCGTTTGGTGATTTCGATGACTTCGCGCACGAGCGGTTTGCGCTCGGCCTCGTAGCTGTCGAGCAGACGCTCCGATCCGCCGCCGATCACATGGATGAGCTTCCAGGCAAGATTGGCCGCGTCCTTTATTCCTTGCACCATTCCCTGCGCCAGAAACGGCGGTGTCATGTGACAAGCATCGCCGGCCAGGAAAACACTGCCCACCCGCCACTGCTCGGCGACGAGAGCGTGGAAATTGTAGGTCGCCGGGCGCCAGAGCCTTGCCTGGTCCGGCCGCAACCAGGGTGAAAGCAGCTCCCAGATCCGCTCCGGCCGGTTGATCTCCGCCGGATCTTCGCCGGGCAGGATCATGAATTCCCAGCGTCGCAGCCGGCCCGGCCCGCAAACATAGGTGTGGGGGCGCGCGGGATTGCAGAATTGGATATTGGTCTCCGGCAACGATGCGTTCGGGTCCTCCAGCATCATGTCGATGACCAACCAGGGTTCGTCGAAGTCGAGGTCCTCCAGCGCAATGCCAAGCCCTCGCCGGATGAAGCTGTTGGCGCCGTCGCAAGCGACGACGTAGCGCGGGGTGCGCTGTGTCTGTTCGCCGATTTTCTTGTCGCGAAGCGTCAGCACCGGCCTTTCGGGTCTGTCGAGCCCGACAAGTTCTGTTTCCGTGCGCAGCGTCAGGTTGGGGAACCGCGCGGCATTGGCGCGCAACGCCCGTTCAAGCTCAGGCTGAAGGAAAGTCAGATAGGGCGGCCATGCGAGCGGGTAAGGTTCGGCGGGGGATTCGAACCGACGCAACAATGCGCCATTGGCCGATCTGTATTCAGAAGGGCGGTAAGACCCCGTCGCCGTCGCAACGGCATCGGCCGCGCCGATGTTCTGGAAGATGCGCATCACCTCATGGTCCATGCCGATCGCGCGAGGCAGCGCATAAACGTCCTCGGCGGCGTCGATGCCTTCCACCTGGACACCGCCGGCCGCGAGGAGATTGCAAAGCGTGATACCGACCGGGCCGAGCCCGATCACGACAACGTCCGCTTCAACCTGTGTTTTCACCTGATCCTCCCGTCGCTCCGGCCAGTCGTCGGCCTTCACGGCATCAATTGAGGAAAGCCGGCACGGCGAGCCCCAGCCGCATGGCAGCCTCTTTGAGGTTCTTCGCCGTGCCGTTCGCCAGTGGGATGCCGTTGGCAAGGCGTGCGCGCTCGGTCTCAAAGCCGCGTTCGCCTGGCAGTCGCACGCCATCGGCGCCCGCCACAGGATCGAGCTTGTGAATAGCGGCCGCGAGATCCTCCACCGCCAAGAGGAAGGCGGCCTTATCGCCGAAGGCCGCCGGGTCGATGGCGAGCGCAAGGCCGTTGAAGCCGCCCTTCGCCTCGCCGCTCAGGAACGGCGCGATGACGGCGTTACCCACCAGCAGGCTCGACAGGATCTCGATCATCAGCGACAGCCCCGATCCCTTCGGTCCGGCCATCGGCAGGATGGCCGCCACTGCATGCGGATCGCTTGTCTCGGCGCCATTGGCATCGATCGCCCAACCCAGCGGGATCGGATTGCCCGTATCCTTCGCCGCCATGATCTTGCCGAGCGCGACGGCGGCCGTGGACATGTCGAGCACGATCGGATCAGTCCCATCGGCTTGCGGTACGGCGATCGACAGCGGATTGGTCGAAAGCGCCTCGCCCTTGGCGCCGAAATAGCTCATCAACGGCCTCGAGGCGGTCATGACAATGCCGATCAGGCCGCGGCGCGCGAGATGGGCGGTGAAATAGCCGATCGCGCCCGCATGAGAGATGGCGCGGGCGCCGCACCAGCCGATCCCGAAGGCCTGCGCCAGCTCGCCCGCCTTGCCGGCCGCATGCTGCATAGCGACGGCGCCGGGCGCCTTGCCGTAGTCGAAGACGCAGGTCGCGCCGAATTCCCGCACCGCTTTCGGCTGCTGGCCGGGGCGCACGACGCCGGTCTCGATCATCTCGACATAGCGCGGCACTCTGAGAACGCCGTGCGAATCCGCGCCGCGCAGGTTGGCCCACACCAGCAAGTCTGCGGTCTGGGCTGCCTCGTGCGGCGTATAGCCGGCGGCTGCGAGCAGCGCGCTCGTGAAGTCGATGAGTTCGGCCTTCTGGGCAACGGGCATCTGGATGTCTCCTGGTCTGGCCGTTTGACCTCAGGCTGCGGGCGTTGCCGGGAAGAATTTGTCGAGCCAGCCCTTGATCATCATCTTGGTGCGCGGCGCGTCTTCCGGCGCCAGCGGGAAGTGGGCGGTGCCGCTGATCAGCATTAGCTCCGACGGCTGTCCCGCCTTCTCGAACAGGCGGATCGACTGCTCGGTTGGCGTGATGATGTCGTCGGCGGTGTGGAAGAACAGGGCCGGTCGGGGCGCGATGTTGGCCACGACATCCTCGGCCCGAAAATTCATCATGCTCCATGCCGTCTCTGTCGGGATTTCCATGATCGCCTTGGGCGACAGGTTCTTGCGCAGCTTCTCCGGGATCGGCACGGCATCGAAGCGTGAGATCCACAGGCTCTCGCCAGTCTGCCGCTTATGCTCGCGCCCCTTCTCCAGCAGGCCCGTGAAACGTTCCCAGGCCTCGGGCGTCGGGTGCTGGCCACGGAACTTGCGCTCGCCGTGTCCCCAGCCGCATGAGGAGATGACGCAAGCGACCCGTTCGTCGACGCCGGCGGTGTAGACCGAGACGGCGGCGCCGAAGCTATGGCCGGTGATGCCGATGCGTTTGGCGTCGATCTCGGGCCGGCTGGCAAGGAAGGTGAGCGCGTTCTTGGCGTCGGCAACCTGATCGAAGCAGCGTACCTGTGCGCGTTCGCCCTCGCTTTCACCGCAGCAGCGGAAATCGAAGCGCAGCGCGGCGTAGCCGAACTTTTCCATCATCTCCGCCTGGATCTGGGCGTGCGACTCGTCCTTGGAGCCAACAAAACCGTGGCAGACGATGAAGGCCGGCAGCCTCTCTCCAGGACGGTGGGTATCCGGAATGTGGAGGACCGCCGAAAGCTTCAGGCCGTCCGATTGGAATGTCAGTCTTTCCTGCATAGCGATCTCCTGTGGGCAGCGACGCGCTCAAGCGGAAGCTGCTTCGACTTGGCCTGCTCGTTCGATATGAAAGCGCGGCGAGGCGGCCGCGCCTCGCCAGTCAATCGATCCTGGCGAACGGGGAATGATGCTCACGCCATTCCTGCGGGGCGGGGGATCCCCAGACATTCATCTGGCGCACGTTTCCCGGCCGCTCCAGATTGGTGATGACGTTGGGGACGAAGTGCGCGTCGTCGGCGACCGTATGCATGGCGCCGGAGCACTCGACCATCGCGCCGCTGGCATCCAGATAGTAGGCGTAGGTGTTGTCGCCGGGGCGGTGGCGGCCCGGCCCCCACATCACCTGGCGATCAAAGCCGTCGAGAATGTCGCCAAGCCGGCAGTAGTCACTGAAATGGTTGAACTCGAACGAGTAATGATGAAGCCCGACCGGGCCCTTCACCAGGCCGAGAATGTGGTGCTGGCGGTTGCCGCCATGCATCCAGCTGAGTGCCTCATTCACCATCCGCTCGGTGAGCTGCATGCCGCAGATCTCGGTGAGTTGCCGCCTGGTAGCGACGGGGTCCGGCGTGACCAGGTTGATATGATCGATCCGTCGCGGCTTGATGCCGTTGGTGGGGTAGCGCGGATTGTACATGTCGTCGCGCGCCGGCGTGTGGACCTCGAAGCGCAGCCCCTCGGGCGTGGCGAAGGTGACGCCGGCACCGCAGCAGGAGAGGCTGGGCTCGCGCGATAGTATTCGGCAACCGGCGCCGTCGACGCGCGAGGCGGCCTCGACGACCGCCTCGACGGTCAGGGCCTCGAGCCCGATGGTATGGCAGGAATTCTCATCGGCCTGGACAAGCACGAGCTCGGCCATGCGGCCATTCGAGCTCAGCCACGTCTCCTCTGGCGTCTGCCTGGTGACCCGCAGACCGAGAATTTCCGTCGAGTCATGGATCATCGGCCCGACGTCGCGGACATTCAGTTTGATGTGGCCGACCCCAAACACCAGGTGCATCAGCATTCTCCTCTCCCGGCGCAACACCGCCCCTGGCCACTCTCTTAGATCAATCGGCGAGCTGGCGCAAGGATTTTCGAAATTACTAAATTATTGCGAAATATCGGAATGCGCCTGAGGATCGGCAGCGACCATGTTCCGCAGCGTTCCGATGCCCTGGATATCGATCTCGACCGTATCGCCCGGGAACAGGAACTCCGGCGGATTGCGGCTGGCGCCGAAGCCGGAGGGTGTGCCGGTGACGATGACGTCACCGGGATCCAGCGGAGCAAAGGTCGAGATGTAGGAGACGAGCCAGGGCACATCGAAGATCATCTGGTCGAGCGGGACCTGCTGCTTCACCACGCCATTGACCCGGCTCTCAAGCCTCAGCCGCTTCGGATCCGGGATCTCGCGCGTGCAGACCATCCAGGGGCCGAAAGCGCCGCTGTGATAGAAGTTCTTGCCCGGCGTGAACTGGCTCGAATGCTTCTGCCAGTCGCGCACACTGCCCTCGTTGAAGCAGGCATAGCCGGCGACATGGCTCATCGCCTCGGCTCGCGTCACTCTGTGCGCGCGACAGCCGATAACCACCGCTAACTCCCCCTCGAAATCAAGCTTGTCCGACACATCAGGCTTCAGGATGGCGCCGCCATCCCCGGTCTGCGCCTCGGCATGGCGCATGAACAGGAGCGGATATCGTGGCGCAGCCTTGCCCTCCTCGTGAAAATTATTGGCGATGCAGAAGATCTTGCCCGAATTGGGAATTGGAGGAAGCAGGCTGACATCGGCGAGTCGCACGGCCTTGAGATCGCCTTCGGGCGGAGTGAGGTCGGGAAAGCGATCTGCCAGATAGGCTCTGAGATCCTGCGGCGCGCCGGCGACGGTATCGAGTCGCAGGATGCTGTCGCCATCAATGATCCCGTAGCCGGGACGCGAGCCGTCAATGAAGGAAGCGAATTTCATTTGAACCTCCAGACATAAACGTCATAGAATGAATTTTCGAAAATAAACAACCCGGGCGAGCCAAGGCTTTTTGGCAAACCAGCCGAGGATTTGCGGCCAAAGTAGAGGGGTTTAGGCCTCGCGCCTCCCATCAAGTGTCCGCTATCACGATGAGTTTACGAAAAATAATTGATATTTCGAAAAAAGTGTGCGAGCTACTGTTTCGGACCTCGGGAGGAGGCCCGCCGGTGTGCCGATCGCATTCGGCCGCGCTGGCTGGAGTGAAAGGGAGATATTCACGTGACAGCAATTCCGGCGACGATGAAGGCCGCGCGCATGCATGAGGTGGGCGGGCAACTGAAGATCGAGGATGTGGCGGTTCCGCAGCTCGGTTCGATGGATGTGCTCGTGCGGGTTCGCTCCTGCGGCATCGTGCCGAACCTCGCCAACATCCTGGCCATGTGGCCGACCTGGTTCCCGCATATGCCGCAGCCGCCGCTGCCGGCTATCTTCGGACTGGATCCGGCCGGAGAGATCGCGGCCGTCGGCAGCCAGGTCCACAATCTCAAGGCTGGGGACCGCGTCTACGTCAATCCGGGCCGCTCCTGCGGCACCTGTCGGCATTGCCGCCGCGGCGACACGATCGCCTGCCGCCACTATGCCTTCCAGGGCTATTTCGGTTTCAGCTACGAGGCGGTGCAGACATTCGGGGATTATCCCGTCGGCGGCATCTCTGAATACATGGCAGCACCCGCCTCGGCGATCGTGGCGCTCCCCGACAATATGGCCTTCGACCAGGCCGCCCGCCTGGGTTACATGGGCACCGGCTACTCGGCCCTGAAGAAGGCGCGGGTCGGCCCCGGCGACACGCTCCTGGTCAACGGCATTTCCGGCACGCTCGGCATCTCCATCGCCGTTTTCGGCCCGGTCTTCGGCGTGAAGAAGATTCTCGGCACCGGCCGCGACCGCAAACTGCTCAAGGAAATCGAGGCGCTGGCGCCCGGCATCATCGAAACGCATTCGCTGGATGACGGCTTGCCTGATGAATGGGCGCGCTCGAAGACGGTCGATGGCGAAGGGGTCGATGCCTTCATCGACTGCAACGGGCCAGGCGCGCCGCACGAACCTTTCCTGGCGGGGCTCAAGGCCTTGCGCCGCGGCGGCGTGGCCGTCGACATCGGCGCCGTCATGGGCGCGATTCCCATCGACGTGCACATGATGATGGACCGCAACCAGCGCCTCATCGGGTCGGCATGGCTGACCACCGCCGAAGGCCAGGAGATGGCCGACCTCGTCGGGAATGGCAGGGTCAGCTTCGATCTTCTCGAAACGCAGGCCACGCCGATCGAGAAGGTTAACGAGGCGATCTCCGGCATTGCCCAGCGCCATGGCGGTTTCTCGAATTTTGTCATCCATCCGTAATTGCGTACGTTATAGTACTCTGATACCGAATGGTATTTATAATTCGTCTGGGAGGACTGCAAATGAACATCCGCCGCGTCGTGACCGGCAAGAACGCCGAAGGCAGGTCCGTATTCATCAGCGACGGCGCCTCGCCGCGTGAGATGGCGCTCCAGCACACGCCCGGTTTCGTCTCCTCGCCGCAGTGGAAGATCGATTCAACGCCGGACTTGGCTAAGGCGGGTGGCGCCGATCCGATGGCCAGCGAGGGAACCATGCTCGCTTCGGTTGGCGGTTCCGTCTTCTGGATGATCACCTTCCCGCCGGATAGCGTGATGATATCGGGCGACTGGAAGCCGGAACTGGCGGGCCCGGAGCACCTCAAGGCCGCGCCCGGGATCGCCGAGCGCTTCGAGATGGAAAATCCCGGCATGCACCAGACACCCACCGTCGACTATGTCACCGTCGTCAAGGGCAGGCTCGTGCTGGAGCTCGACGACGGCAAGTCCGTCGAACTCAAGCAGGGGGATACCGTGGTGCAGCAGGGCGCACGTCATGCCTGGCGCAATCCCTTCCCGGATCCGGTGACGATCTCGGTCGTCATGCTCGGCGCAAGGACGCAGTAGAACGCCAGCCGGCGCGGCTGGGGCGTTTCGCCGGGGGGCCTGTTCGCCGGTGCCGCGTCTTGCGCCGCGTTGCCTGCCCGTTCGTCAGGCAGGCTTGCGCGTGTCCTTTTTTGGGCTGCGCAAATCCTCGTCGCCGAGATTCTTCTCGGCGACCTCGGCCAGGATCTGGCGGGCCCAGCGGTGCAGGCCCGAATGATGGGTGCGCTCCGTCCAGTACATGTCGATCTGGATGAAGACGTCCATCGGAAAGGGCCGCAGCGCCAGCCGGTCCGACAGGCGGCTGGCGAGCCTGAACGGGATCGTCGCCACCAGTTCCGAACCCGGTATCAGCCGTTCCAGTATGTCGTGGCTGGAGACGGTGACGTCGGGCTCCAGCTCGATCCCTTTTGCGCGCAGCGCGGCGAAATAGAGCGCCTCCCAGCGCCCGTTATGGGTGACCGCGACATGCCGCGAGGCGCAGTAGCGCTCAAGCGTCAATGCGCCGCGCGCCAACTCGTGCGCCTGATCCATGACGCAGGCATAGTGATCCGAAAACATCTTCCTGCGATAGTAGATGTCACCCAGGATCGAGACCGGTCCAAGCACGATGTCGCAGGTGTTCTCCTTCAGCTGCTGCTTGCCGTCGACAGCGGACTCGAAAATGTGAAGGGCAGCGTTCGGCGCCTCCCTCTGCGCCCGCCGCAGGAAATCCGGAATGAGGAACATCCGCTCGTGATGATTGCACGACACAGTCACCGTTCCTTCGGCCGTGGCGGGATCAAACCCTGACGGCGAGGAAATAGCCGCCATCTGTTCGAGGATGGCGCGTGCCTGCTGGGCGAGTTGGTCGCCCTTGTCGGTCGCCACGATCGCGTTGCCCTGGCGCACGAACAGCGGATCGTTGAAGGCCTTTCTGAGCCGTTTGATGGCGTAGCTGATGGTGGATTGGTTGACGCCCAGAAGCTCCGAGGCGTCGGAGAAGGAGGCCCGGTCCTGGACAGCGACAAGCGCCTGCAGGGCGGCGAGGTCTATTCGGGAAAGATCGTCGGACAGCACGGCTGATCCTCCATGCAATTTTTCGATGACCTCTATCTATCCCATCGCATTGCTGAATACACTAGGGTTTCTTAAATCGTCTCTCGCAAGGGAGGAACCGATGGCCGAAGCCGTGAAAGTGGTCGACGACGTTACGTTCGAAGACCTACTTGCCAATCCATATCCAGTCTTCAAACGCGTCCGTGATCTCGGGCCTGTGGTCAAGGTCGAGGCGGCCAACATCATGATGGTGACCCGCTTCGACGACATCATGGCCATTGAACGCGATCCCGAGACATTCTCCTCGGTCAATCCTCAATCGCTGCTGAACACGGTCATCGGGCCGAACCTGATGCGCAAGGACGGCGAGGACCACGCCCGCGAGAGGGCGGCGATCGATCCGAGCCTGCGCCCCGGCGTCGTCAAGCGGTGCTGGGCCGAGCCCATGCAGGCCATCTGCACCGACGTCATCTCGCAGATCGAGCACAAGGGCGAGGCCGAACTGTTCGAGGACCTGGCTGCACCCATCGCGGCACGCGCGCTCTGCGACATACTGGGTATCGAAGGGGTCGACTGGCCGACCATGGTGTTGTGGTCGCAGTCGCTGATCGACGGCTCCGGCAACTATTCGCACAACCCCGACATCGCCCGCAAGGCAAAGGAAGCGGCCAAGGGAGTGGAGAGCGCCGTCGACAGGATGCTCCCCCATCATCGCGACAATCCGAATGCCTCCGTGCTGTCGTCGATGCTTCAGGCCGGTCAGACGGTCGAGCAGATTTATGCCAACATCAAGGTCGCCATCGGCGGCGGCCTGAACGAACCGCGCGACTCGATCCTGACCTTGATCCTTGGCCTGCTGCAGAACCCCGACCAGCTGGCGCGCGTTCGTGCCGAGCCATCTCTTTGGGGGCAGGCGTTCGAGGAAGCGGTGCGCTGGATCTCGCCGATCGGCATGTATCCGCGTCGCCTGACCCGCGATGTCGAGATTTCGGGAACGTTGGTCCGCGAGGGCGAGCAGGTGGGCCTGTGCGTGGGTGCTGCCAACCATGATGACCGCCGTTTCAGCGATCCCGAAAGGTTCGATGTCTTTCGCGAGAAGAAGTCGCATCTGGCTTTCGGCGCCGGCTCGCATTTCTGCGCCGGCACATGGGTGTCGCGGGCACTGGTCAGCCAGATCGCGATGCCGATGGTGTTCGAGCGTCTGCGCAACCTGAGGCTCAAGGCCCCCGAGCTCGTCCGCGTCAGAGGCTGGGTGTTTCGCGGCCCGACCCACATGCCCGTTGTCTGGGACGCCTGAAGGAGAGTTTTCATGCCGACGATCAGATTTCTTCTCGCTGACGGCGAGGAACTTGCCGTCGAGGCCCGCAATGGCCGCACATTGATGGAAACCGCGCTTGAAAACAGCGTTCCGGGCATCATCGCCGAATGCAACGGCTCAGCCGCTTGCGCCACATGCCATGTCGTCCTGCCTGACCAGATCATCTCGGCGCTCGGACCGATCAGCGAGCATGAAAACGACATGCTCGACTTTGCCGAAGCGCCGCGCCAAGCCGGCAGCCGGCTGAGCTGCCAGATCAAGGTCAGCGACGTGCTCGACAACATCGCCGTCCGCATTCCCTCGGCGTGATCGCAGGTTCGTCGACATGTATCGTGATGCCGATCATCCCGCCAACGCCAGCCCAGGCAGCGACAGCACCGTCGTGATCGTCGGCGCCGGACAGGCCGGCCTTTCAGCCGCCGAGAAATTGCGGGCGAACGGCTTCGCCGGTTCGCTCGTCCTGATCGGCGAGGAGCCCCATCCTCCCTACCAGCGACCACCGCTCTCCAAGGACTATCTCCTGGGTGAACTCGAGCGGGACCGCCTGAAACTGAAGCCAGAGGACTGGTACGCCAAACACCAGATCACGCTCAGGCTCGGAACCGGGGTCGTTGCCATCGACCGGGCGCCGCGGAGCCTGCGTTTCGCCGACGGCGGCACGCTTGCCTACGATCGTCTCGTGCTGGCGACCGGGTCGAGGGCGCGCACGCTGCCTGACGCCGTCTCGCGGGGGCTGGCAGGCATCTTCACGATCCGCAGCCTGGCCGACATCGATCGACTGCGTGAGGTCTTCGACAAGGGCGGCAGGCTGCTGGTCATCGGAGGCGGCTATATCGGCCTCGAGATCGCCGCCGTCGCGCGCGGGCACGGCATGGCGGTGAATGTGGTTGAAGCCGCCGATCGGCTTCTTGCGCGGGTAGCCTCGGCGGAGACCGCCACTGCCGTGGAAGCGCTTCACCGTTCAAGGGGCGTGTCGTTTCATCTGGGCACCGGGGTCAGCGAGCTCCTCGGCCCGGACCGTGTCACTGGGGCCCGGCTCGGAGATGGGACCGTCATTGCGGCCGACATCGTGGTCGCCGGCATTGGAGGTTTGCCCGAAACGGCACTGGCAGGCGAGGCCGGCCTTGCCATCGAAAACGGTGTCGCCGTTGATTCCCACGGCCGCACCGACGACCCCTACATCTGGGCCGCCGGCGACTGCGCCAATTTCTCCCTGCCTGAAGGCGGACTGCGCATGGAGAGTGTCGGCAACGCCATCGACAGCGCAGACCTGGTCGCCCGCAACATCATGGGTGCGCGCCAGCCCTACAAGCCGAAGCCCTGGTTCTGGTCGGATCAATTCGATCTCAAGCTGCAGATTGCCGGCCTCTCCAGGCCCGGCGATATGGTAGTGGTCCGGCAGGGGCAGGGGGCGGGGCGATCGCACTGGTATTTCCGCGAGAACCGGCTCGTGGCCGTCGACGGACTGAATGCGCCGCGCGACTACCTCGTTGGAAAGCGCCTGCTCGCCGCCGCGGTCAGCCCCGACCCCGCTCAACTGTTGGATCCGGCCGTAGCTTTGGAGACCCTTGCCAGAAGCCCCGCCTGAGGCGCGGGCCTGCAGAGCAGCATGTGTAGGGCGCTATGCGTCCAGCAGACATTGATATTGACATTCCTGTTGGTATTCGCATACCATAAAGTATCTAAATGATGCAGAAGTTGCTGCGAGGCGAAGCGGGCAGGGATTTGCGGGCCTCGTCTTGCAAAAAAATCGTCAACATGCAGAAATAACGAAAATACGCATATTTACGAAATTGCTCAGCCGTCGGAGGAAAGAGGACCTGGGCAATGTCACATGGGATCGGCCGTTCCACTCGGTCCTCGCAAGAGCGAGGCGGGCGGAGCGTCCAGAGCAACCACAACCCGGGAGGACTTTCGATGTTGCGACGCAGTTTCAACGTGCTCATGCTTTCGGCTGGGCTGGCACTCGCCAGTCTCAGTGCCGCCATCGCGGAAGAACCGATCAGGATCGGTGTCAGCGCCTCCAAGACCGGGCCGCTTTCGGGTGGAGCAGCAGGCGTCCTCTGGCCGAACATCAAGCTGTGGGTCGACAAGGTGAACAAGGCCGGCGGCCTCAAGGTTGGTGACCGGAAGCGGCCGATCGAGATCGTCGAGTATGACGACAAGTCGACACCGGAAGAGGCGGTCAAGAACATCCAGCGCCTCGCCACCCAGGACAAGGTCGACCTGATCATTCCGCCCTATTCGACGGGCCTCAACCTGGCGACCGCTCCGCTGATCGCCAAATATGGCTACCCGCAGATCGTCTCGACGGGCAACGCCAACGATCTCGACAAGTTCGTCAAGCGCTGGCCGAACACCTTCTGGCTGCTCGGTCCCGCGCAGGGCATCGCCGACGGTATCGTCGGCACGCTCAAGGACCTGCACGACGCCGGCAAGATCGGCAACAAGGTTGCCGTCGTCAACGTCTCCGATGCCTTCGGCCTCGAGATGATAAAGACCGGCAAGCCGGCGCTCAAGCAGGCCGGCTTCGACATCGTCTACGAATCCTCCTATCCGCTCGGCAACCAGGACCTCGCCCCGGTGATCGCCGGCGCCAAGGCGGCGAACGCCGATGCCTTCATCGCCTATTCCTACCCGCCCGACAGCTTTGCGCTGACCGAGCAGGCTCAGCTGCAGAAGTTCGACCCCAAGGCGTTCTTCGTCAGCGTCGGCGGCAATCTCGACGCCTATGGCAAGCGCTTCGGCGCCGCCGCCAACGGCATCCTGATCATGGGTGGCGTCAATGCCAGCGACCCGGTGTTCCAGGCCTATCGCAAGGAGCACCTGCAGGCGACCGGCCAGGAAGCCGACTGGTGGGCGAGCCCTGTCGCCTATGCCAGCCTGGAAATCCTGCAGCAGGCTGTCGAGCGGGTCGGCAGCCTCGACAAGAAGGCGCTCAACAAGGAAATTCAGACCGGCACCTTCAAGACCGTCATCGGCGACGTCCACTTCGAAGACAACATCAACAACAACAACTGGACCGTCGGCCAGTGGAGCGATGGCGTCGTCCACGGCGTAAGGGCGACCGGCAACCTCCAGGGCGCTCAACCGCCAGTGCTCAAGCCGGCCTGGCCGACGAACTGAAAAATCCTCCCGCCGGGGGTGGCGTCGTCTTGACGCCGGGTCCGGCACCACGAGCACGGACGTCCAATGCAGATCCTCTTAACTGGCCTGCTCCTTGGGGGCACCTACACGCTCATCGCGCTCGGGCTTACGCTCCAGTATGGCGTTGCGCGCATCATGAACCTTGCCAATGGCGAGACGCTCGTCGCCGCGTGCTTCGTCACCTTCTGGCTCTATACCGGGCTTGGCATCAATCCGCTGCTTGGCCTGCTGGTGATCGGGCCCGGCGCTTTCGTCGTCAACTGGCTGATCTATGCCTGGCTGATGCAGCCGCTGGTGAAGCGGGCCAAGAACCGCGGCATGCTCGAGGTCGATTCCATCCTCGCGACCTTCGGGCTGCTGTTCCTGTTCCAGGGCCTGATGCTTCTGGTCTTCGGCGGTGACTACTTCAATTACGAATTCCTCGCCCAGCCCTTCACGATCATGGGCAATTCCTTCGGCCTGAACCGGGTCGTCGCCTTTGTCGCGGCCGCCGTGATTGCCGTGGCGCTCTATGTCTTCCTCTATCGCACTGACCGCGGCACCGCGGTTCGCGCGGTCGCCGTCGATCCGCGCGCCGCGAGGCTGGTGGCGATCGATGTGCGCAAGACCGCCGCTTTCGCCTTTGCGCTGGGCGGATCGATCACCGCCTGCGCCGGCACGCTGCTCTCTACTTTCTACACCTTCAACACCTCGATGGGCGTGGTCTTCACCATGAAGGCGCTGATCATCGTCATCATGGGCGGCGTGGGCGACATTCGCGGCGCCGTTCTTGCCGCTCTTGTCCTGGGCATGACCGAAACCGCCGTGGCCAGCCTCCTCGATCCGGGACTGACGCTTGCCGCCAACTACGCCCTCTTCATCCTCGTCTTGCTGTTCCGGCCGCAGGGCATCTTCGGAAAGCGGCCGGCCTGATGAACATCCCGCGCAACGAATTCCTCGCCCTCGGCGCCGGCCTCGCCGGCGCCGCCGTGCTCGCCCTTCTGCCATTGGTGACGGAAGGTTTCTGGCTCTCCATCGGTGTCAACATCATGCTCTATGCCGTCATGTGCACGGCATGGGCGCTGTTTTCAGGCCCCACCCATCTGGTCTCGCTCGCCAGCGCTGCCTTCTTCGGTGTCGGCACCTATGCCGTCGCGATCTTCATCGACGTCCTGCCTTTCCCCGTGCTGATCGTCATTGCGATCGCTGCCGGCGCCGTGCTGGCCCTGCTGGTCGGCCTGGCGACCTTGCGGCTCTCGGGCGTCTACTTCGTGATCTTCACCCTCGGCCTCGCCGAGCTCATCGGCCAGATCGTCACATGGGTGCAGACCAATTTCGGCGGCGCAATCGGGCTCTATGTCTTCACCGACTTCACCGAAGCGCATCTCTACTGGATGCTGCTCGCGCTGACGGTGGTCGTGTTCATCACCGGCTGGCTCGTCAACCGGTCAAGGTTGGGCCTGGCGCTCCGCATCATCGGCAATGACGAGGCGGTGGCGCGCCATGTCGGCGTCAACACCGCGCGCGCCAGGATCATCCTGTTCGCGATCTCGGGGTCCTTCATCGCCGTTGCCGGCGCGATCATGGCACCCCGCTACTCCTACATCACGCCGGACGCCGCCTTCAATCCAATGACATCCTTCATGGTCGTCATCATGCCGATGCTCGGCGGCACGCGACGCCTCTGGGGGCCGCTGGTCGGTGTCGTCCCTTTCACCCTGATCATGGACTTCATATCCAGCAACTTTCCAAACCAGACGGCGGTGATCGTCGGCATCGCCTTTCTGACGATCGTCTATGTGCTTCCCGACGGCGTCACAGGCTGGCTCGAGACGATGTTTCATCGCCGCCGCTCCACCGAAAACGGCCTGTTGGGAAAGACGGCGGAGGAGGTCAGATGAGCGTTCCGCTGCTGAGCATAGAACATGCGCGCAAGACCTTCGGCGGCCTCGTCGCGGTCAACGACGTGAGCTTCGAGGTCGGCCAGGGTGAACTGCTCGGGCTGATCGGTCCGAACGGTTCGGGCAAGACCACAATGCTCAACCTGATATCGGGCGCGCTGTCGCCGACATCGGGAAGCATCCGTCTGTCGGGTCAGCCGATCGGCGGCCTCCCGGTGCACAAGATAGCCCGGATCGGTGTCGCCCGGACCTTCCAGCTGGTGCGCGTGCTGCCGTCGATGAGCGCGGTGGAGAACGTCGTCGCCGGCGCCGTCTTTGGGCGCAACAGGCTCTGGGGCGGGGAGGCTCGCTCGCTCGCCTATGAGCTTCTGGCGCGAGTGGGGCTGAAGGGGCGCGAGGAACAGCCCGTCACGGCGATGACCTATATCGATCAGAAGCGGATCGAACTCGCGCGTGCCCTTGCCGGCAATCCGCATGTGCTGCTGCTCGACGAATGGCTCGCCGGCCTCAATCCGAGCGAGCTCAGGATCGGCATCGACCTGATCCGCGAAATCAGCGCTCAGGGCCGGACGATCATCATGGTCGAGCACGTGATGGATGCCATCCGCTCGCTCTGTGGGCGCTGTGTCGTGATGAGTTCCGGCGTCAAGATCGCCGACGGCACCTCGACCGATGTCCTGGCCGATCCGGAGGTGGTGCGCGCCTATCTGGGAGACGACGATGCTTGAGGTCTCAAATCTTGGCGTCCGCTACGGCCGCCACGTCGCGCTCGAAGGCGTTTCCACGCATGTTTCGAAGGGTGAAATCTGCGTCATCCTCGGCGCCAACGGCGCCGGGAAGTCGAGCCTGCTCGCAGCCATCGCAGGGCTGGTAGGGACGGAGCCCGGCACCAGGATCGTCATGAATGGCAAGGATGTCACGAAAGTGGAAGCCCACCTCATGGTCGAGGAAGGGGTGGCTCTGGTGCCCGAGGGCCGCGGTATCTTCGGCGAGCTCACCGTGGCGGAAAACCTGCGGCTTGGAAGCCATGCCAGGCGAGCAAAGGCTGATGCCGGCAGGATGATCGATTTCGTCTACGGCTTGTTTCCGCGCCTGGCCGAGCGCCGCGGCCAGCTGGCGCAGACCATGTCCGGCGGCGAGCAGCAGATGGTCGCGATCGGCAGGGCGCTGATGTCGAAGCCGGAAATCCTGATGCTCGATGAACCATCGCTTGGGCTTTCGCCGCTGCTGTCCAAGGATCTCTTCAAATCGTTGGCTACGATCGCCGCCGAAGGCTTCGGCATCCTGCTCGTCGAGCAGAACGCTCGGCTCAGCCTCAAGACCGCGGCGCGCGGCTACCTGATCGAGACGGGCAGGATAACTGGGGAAGATACGGCGCCCAATCTGCTCAGCGACCCGAAGGTCATGAGTGCCTATCTCGGCGCCGCCCATTAACGGCGTCCGCGACGCCAGCCACAAACTGCCCAGGAAAGAGGATGTCCCATGCGCCTGCTTGAAACCGAGATCGTCATCGATGCGCCGCCGCAGACGGTGTGGGCCGTGCTGGATGACATCGAGCGTTATCCGGAATGGAACCCGGCTCTGCCTGCACTGCACGGGCGCACGACGGTCGGACAAAAGGTCACGGGTACGCTGCGGCAGCCAAACGTTCCCGAGCGCGAGGTCACGCCGACCATCACCCGGATCGTTGGAGCGCGAGAGCTGCGCTGGCTGAGCCAGGCGCCGGGCGATGTGTTCAGCGCCGAGCATATCTTCATTCTGGAACCGAACGGAGATGGCGGCACGCGGGTGCGCCACAACGAGATCTTCGACGGGCCGATGGCCGACGAGCGCTGGCCCAGCATCGATACCAATCTGCGCACGGCCTATCACGGCCTGAACCACGCGCTAAAGGCGAGGGCTGAGGCCTTGCGCGACGGGACTGCCGCCTTGCATCCTGCCGTTGGGCGTGCCGTGTCGGCGTCGCCGTCCGGGACATTCACGGCGCGTTGCCGATGCGCCAGCGAGCCGGTGGAAATCGAGGTCAACCAGGCCGTGGCGCATAACCACCTGTGCGGCTGTTCGAAATGCTGGAAGCCGGCTGGTGCCGCCTTCGCCCAGATCGCCGTCGTGCCAGCGGGCAGCGTTTCTGTCGTTGCGCAGCGCGACAAGCTCGAGGCGGTGGACGCAACACAGAAGATCGAGCGCCAGCGCTGCAAATCCTGCGGGGTCCATATGGTCGGCACGGTGTCGGATCCGGATCACCATTTCTACGGCCTCGAATTCGTGCATCCGGAACGGGCAACCGACGGATTTCAGCCGAAGATCGAATTCGCGGCCTTCGTGTCCTCCCTGGTCGAGACGGGGACGCCGGCGACCGGCATGGCAGGCGTGCGCGCCGCACTCGGCCAGGCAGCGATCCCTGCCTATGACGCATTTTCGCCGGAGCTTATGGACATCATCGCCTGGCACAAGGTGAAGCTCGCGAAGGCGGACGCCTAGCAGACATCGCACCGCAAGCCTTGGATATGCCCTGCCATCGGCGGGCCATCGAGATTGGAGAACGCAAGAATGAAAACCCGCGCCGCTGTCGCTGTCGCCGCAGGAAAGCCGCTGGAGATCATGGAGGTCGACCTCGACGGGCCGCGCGAGGGCGAGGTGCTGGTCGAGATCAAGGCGACCGGCATTTGCCACACCGACGAATTCACTTTGTCGGGCGCCGATCCCGAAGGCCTGTTCCCGGCGATCCTCGGCCATGAGGGCGCGGGTGTCGTCGTAGACGTCGGCAAGGGCGTCTCGTCGGTCAAGAAGGGCGACCATGTCATTCCGCTTTACACGCCGGAATGCCGGCAGTGCCCATCGTGCCTGTCACGCAAGACCAATCTGTGCACCGCCATCCGCGCCACGCAGGGCCAGGGCCTGATGCCCGATGGATCGTCACGCTTCTCGATCGGCAAGGACAAGATCTTCCACTATATGGGCTGCTCGACCTTTTCGAACTTCACCGTGCTGCCCGAGATCGCGCTCGCCAAGGTCAATCCGGACGCGCCCTTCGACAAGATCTGTTACATCGGCTGCGGCGTTACCACCGGCATCGGCGCCGTCATCAACACCGCCAAGGTGGAGATCGGTGCAACGGCCGTCGTCTTCGGTCTCGGCGGCATCGGCCTCAACGTCATTCAGGGGTTGCGCCTTGCCGGCGCCGACATGATCATCGGCGTCGACTTGAACAACGACAAGAAGGCCTGGGGCGAGAAATTCGGCATGACGCATTTCGTCAATCCGAAGGAGATCGATGGCGATATCGTCCCTTACCTCGTCAACATGACCAAGCGCGGCGCCGACCAGATCGGCGGCGCCGACTACACTTTCGACTGCACCGGCAACACCAAGGTGATGCGCGAGGCGCTGGAGGCCTCGCACCGCGGCTGGGGCAAGTCGGTCATCATCGGCGTCGCCGGCGCCGGCCAGGAGATCTCGACGCGGCCGTTCCAGCTGGTCACCGGGCGCACCTGGATGGGCACCGCCTTCGGCGGCGCGCGCGGCCGCACCGACGTGCCGAAAATTGTCGACTGGTACATGGACGGCAAGATCGAGATCGACCCGATGATCACCCACACGCTGAAGCTCGAGGACATCAACAAGGGTTTTGACCTCATGCATGAGGGCAAGTCGATAAGGAGCGTCGTTGTCTATTGAGGAAATCCATGTCCAGGTGCGGGGCATCGGACCTTTCCATAAGGTTGGATTGATGAAGACCATCTCCGCATCGTCGGCATTCGGCGGGAAGCAGACAGTGCATGTCCATGCCTCTGCAGCCTGCGCCTGCGACATGACCTTTGCGGTGTTCGTCCCGCCACAGGCCGCTGTGCGTCCTTGCCCGGTGCTGTGGTACCTGTCGGGACTGACCTGCACCCATCAGAATGTGATGGACAAGGGTGAGTATCGGCGTTTGGCCGCTGAACTCGGCCTGATAGTGGTCTGCCCGGACACATCGCCCCGCGGCGACGACGTTCCCGACGAGCCTGACAACTGGCAGTTCGGCAAGGGTGCGGGCTTCTATATCGACGCCACGCAGGCGCCCTATGATCGGCACTACAACATGTATTCCTACGTCACCGAGGAACTGCCGGCGCTTATCGATCTCAACTTCCCCGCCGACATGAACCGTCAGGGCATTTTCGGCCACTCCATGGGAGGCCACGGCGCACTGACGATTGCGCTTAAGGATCCCGGCCGATTCCGAAGCTGCACGGCGTTCGCTCCGATAGTGCGGCCATCGACCGCCGGCTGGTCGCGTCCGGCAGTCGAAAAGTATCTCGGCGGCGACGAGGCGGCATGGCGTGGGCATGACGCCTGCGCGCTCATCGAGGACGGCGCGCGCTTCCCGGAGTTCCTCGTCGACCAGGGTACGGCCGACGGGTTTCTGGAGGAGGGACTGCGGCCGTGGCTGTTTCAGGAGGCGTGCGAGCGGGCGGGCATAAGGCTCACCCTGCGCATGCAGGAGGGCTATGACCACTCCTATTTCTTCATATCGACCTTCATGGACGACCACCTGCGCTGGCATGCCGAAAGGCTGTCGGACCATGGCTGAGGATCTCTGTTTTGCCGCTGGACGCTGATTGTCCTAGGTCTCAGAGCGACCAAGTTTGATTATTTCGAAAATCCGCATTAATCTCCGTTATTTCGAAGCGGAGTCACATGCATGGGCAATACCCTCAAGCCCGCCGGAGAGACCCGTGCCGCGGATGTGCTGGCGCGCATGCGCGCAGACATCATCAGTTGCACCCTCAAGCCGGGTGCCAAGCTGCGATTCGAAGCGCTGCGGGAGATGTATGAGGTAAGCTTCTCCACATTGCGCGAAGCGCTCTCGCGGCTGGTGGCGGAGGGCTTGGTCGTCGCGGAGGGGCAACGTGGCTTTCTGGTCGCGCCGGTCTCGCTCTTCGACCTCAACGACCTGACCGATGTTCGCGCCCTCATCGAGCGGCAGTGCATCAAGCTGGCGATCGAGCGTGGCGACGATCGTTGGGAGGGGGACATCATCGCCACCTTCCACCGTATGGATCGCCTGCAGAGCCGGCTTGGCACCAGCTACTATCTCTCCGATGATTGGGGCGCATTGCACGGCGCGTTCCATCTTTCGCTGGTTGCGGCATGCGGCTCGCCGAACCTGCTCGAAATCCGACAGAAGCTCTTCGAGCGTGCCCATCGCTACCGCAGGATGTCCTCGCAGTTTCGCCCTCAGTGGCGCGCTAAGGATGTCGAGCACAAGATGATCATGGATCGGGTCATTGCCCGCGACACGGCCGCGGCACAGGATCTGGTCGAGCGGCATATCCGCGAGACGACAGAGAACGTCATCGCCCATGCCAGCCATCTTTTCGCTCAAGGAGGCACGGGCGCGGCCATCGGGCGTACAGAGTCCGTGGCGGCTGAATAGGCTCGGCAAGTTTTCGCTTCTAGCCTGACCTCGGGTCAAAATGTCCGGCAGGCGACAAGCCTGCCGGACAGGCTACTGCGGGAACTACGAGCGAGCACGCCCTTCAACCTGAATGAGCAGGCTCACCTCGTCGCCGATCATTCCGAGCGCGGCCTTCATGCCGAAGTCGCTGCGCTTGATCGAAGTCCGCGCACTGAAGCCAACGACATGGCTCTTGTCCCATGGGTTTTGGCCTTCCTTGTTGAAGGTTACGTCCAGGGTGACAGGCTTCGTGACGCCCGCGATCGTGAGATCGCCCTTGATTGTGCCGGATTTGGCGTCGGCAGCCTTGAATTCTCGTCCGACAAAGGTGATCTGCGGGAACTCGGTTGCGTTGAACCAATCCGCGCCTTGGATGTCGCTATCTCGCTGGACATTGTTGGTTGAGATGCCGGCAACTTTCACCGAAACCTCGAGATTGCTTTCGGTCGGGCGGGCGGCGTCGAACGCGAAGGAGCCCGAGAATTCCTTCGCGATACCGATAACCTGCGAGAAGCCGAGGTGATCGATGAAGAAAGCGATGCCCGAATGCACAGGATCGATCTCGAACGTTCCGGCCGCCGCCGTTTCGGCGGCCGGCGGCAGCCAGGCGATCGTGGTGGCAAGCAAGGCGATGCGCAGAAGTTTCGACATGGTGTAATCTCCTCCCAGTTGATGGTTGCGACAGTCTTTTCCCGGGTCATACCGGGAAGCTCGAGCCGTACCGCGTGATCACGGTCAACAGGGATGCGCCCACAGGCAGCAGGCACATCCCGACGAATGCGGCGACACGAACGACTTTGTTCCTGGCGCGGATCCGGCGCAGAACCGGATCGACGACAAAGGGCGTAACGAAGACCAGCGTGAGCACAGCCAGCGCCAGCATGTCGGTCTTGCGCGTGATGAGCGTGACGGTCTGCGCGACCGCGATCATGCCGCCGGCGCCGCCAAGCAGGGACGCCGATCGGAATCGGAAATCAGGATTGGAGATATTGGCGACGACGATGGCCGCGATGGCTGCTGCAAAAAGCAGGCTGAGCTGGAAGCTCGAGGACGATGCTCCCAATAGCGCGATCGGGGCGAATCCGACGGATGCGATGGCGAGCAGGGCAGCGCGTCTTGTGCTGGATTCGTCCCCGGCATGGCCTGTTCCACCGGAAAGGCCATACATCACCAGCAGGCCCCACAGCGCAGCCGTTGCTACTTCCGGGAGCGCATCGGGAAGTCTGGCCGCTCCAATATATGCCGCAGACCCGATCGGCTGGGCAAAGATGAGCGCGCGCCCAAGACCGCCACGGCCGATGGCGTCGGCCAGGATACCGAGCGCCGTTCCGATCGCGGCAACAAAGAAGATCTTGTTGACCGCGCCTATTGGCGGGAAAGACGGCACCTTGTTGTAGACGAGCCAGTAGGCGACAAGGAAAAAGGCTGGCACCAGCAGGTCCGTCCAAATCCGGTCGAACCGGAACCAGCGCAGCAGCCCAGCTGCGACGAGCGCCAGCAAACCCGTCACAACCATGCCCAGGATCAGCGCTTCCTGCGGTGATCGCGCAAGGCTGCTCATGTCAGCTGTCCCGCGACAATTCGAGCTGCCAGTCGCGGATGTCGGCGACACTCATGACGGGGTGCATGCGTTCTCCCTTTCCGCTTGATGTGCCATCAGCCGATTCCTCTCCGATATGTTGACATACCGATTATTTTTCAGATACTAGTTGGTATTCGAAAAAATGACGCCTGTCAATGTGATCGCATCAGGGTGTCAGTCGGAACCGCCCTCTCGCCAACAGAGAGTTGGCTGAGCCGGAAATTTCACGGGAGGGAGGATATCGTCATGACCGATCTGGAATCTGCCGGCCTTGCCGAACTGCGGCTCGCGGGCGGCGCGCAAGGGTTCAACTGGCTTCCGGTCTTCGTTGCCGACGAACAGGGCCTTTTCGAAAAGCATGGCGTCCGGATCGCCTACAAGCGCATGGGCAGCGTCGAAAAGGCCACCGCGGCAGTGCTCGAGGGCGAAGCGGACCTCGCGATCACACCGCCGGAAGGCGCTGTCGTCGACTTCGTCAAGGGAGGAGAGCTGCGTATTGTGGCGGCGAACGCCGTGCGCCTGCCGATGTCCCTTGTGGCGCGGCCAGATATCAAATCCCTCGCCGAGCTGAGGGGCAAGAAGGTCGGCACGTCCTCGCTGACGGAGGGGACCGCGATCTACACGCAGATCATGCTGGCTGCGGAAGGACTGCACTATCCCGGCGACTACGAGTTCGCCTTGGCGGGCATTCATACCAGACGGTGGGAGGCGCTGCAGAGTGGCGAAATCGACTGCGCACCGCAGCCCGCGCCATGGAACTTCCTCGCTGAGGACAAAGGGTACAATCTGCTCGGTGAAGTCTGTCTCGCGATTCCGGAAATTGTCTTCACCGCCATCATCGGAAAGGCCTCATGGCTGAGCGTGAACCAGGACGTCGTGATTCGCTTCCTGAAGGCCCTGATGGCGGCCCATATGATAACGAATGACCCGGCCAACCAAGCCATCACCCTGCCTATCTTTCAGCGCATCACCACGCCCGACAGCGCATCCCTGGCGCAGCGGGGGCTGGACTATATGCTCGGTATGGGCATGTGGCCGGAAGGCCTTGCCGTGCCAGCAAGGGCGCTGAAGACGACCATCGACCTGATGGTCCGGGCCAATTTGCTCGACGGCTCAAAGCGTGGCGCCGCTGAAGGCGTTTTCGACATGCGTTTTCTGGAGAATGCCGCCTGATCGCCGGCCCCCGTTCAATCCCGACTTCCCTTTCACCCCGCAGACGCGTGCTTCAACAAGGTGTCGGTTAGGGTTCAGCGTTTATACGGGCGCCGCCGCAAGGGGCAAGGCCCTCATGCATTCGACGTTCGGTAGGCGATTGCAGCTTGCCGTTAGGAGCCTCGTTCCTCCAGCCACTTCGCCGTGTTCTTGATTCCTCCGAACGGAAAGACGTGCATCTGCTCGATGGCTGAACCGGAATAGGCTCGCAAGTGGTTCTCGACAGGGACGCCCGCGTCAGCTGGTGTAAGGGTATGCAGGCGAACTGGTCCCACCGGATGGACGTGGAAGGCACGCGCACCTTTACGATGCGCGTGCCGCTGCTTTGCAGTCGACCATCTTCTAGGCACTTGTGACGCCCGGGGGCAGAACCGGCAGCAATGAGTCTATAAAAAATGGCCGGCTCCACGCTTTAAATTAGACGGTCTTTGCGTTAAAGATGGACGCATGATCAGCTCGATATCGTCGCGTCCTGTCATCGATCGCAAGGTACGACCACTCGTCGAGATGGCCATTGCCGACACGCGGGTCGTCTTGATAACTGGCCCAAGGCAAGCGGGGAAAACAACACTCGCGCGACAGTTCACCGGTCCCGATCGCCCTTACATTACCCTGGACGACGCCGGCGCATTGAGCGCGGCCCGCGCCGATCCTGTCGGTTTCGTCAGGGGCGTCGAAAGGGCTGTGATTGATGAAGTCCAGCGTGCGCCGGACCTGATGCTGGCGATCAAGGAGAGCGTCGATCGCGACGATGCCCCAGGCAGGTTCCTTCTGACCGGCTCCGCCAACATGGCCACGGTGCCGGCGATCGCCGATTCTCTTGCCGGCAGGATGGCGACGATTTCGCTGCTGCCCTTCGCCCAGTCGGAAATCCATTCGAGACCGGGACGGCTTCTCGACCGCCTGTTCGCAGGCGAAGAGCCTGTCGTGGACGGGGCTGCGGTGCTCGGCGACGAACTCATCACGCTTGTCTTGCGGGGAGGCTACCCGGAAGCACTGCGCCGGGCGACCCCGGCCCGGCGCACTGCATGGTTAGAAGATTATGTGGCTCTGATACTTGACCGGGACGTTCGCGACATCGCCAACATCGACCAACTTGATCGATTACCCCGGTTGTTGGAGGTATTGGCCGAACACGCGGGGCAATTGATCAACCATTCCAGTTTTGGCGCGGCTCTCGGTCTGTCGAGCGTAACGGCGCAAAAATATGTGGCGATCCTCGAACGGCTCTTTCTGGTCAGGAGCCTTGCGCCCTGGTCGAGCAATCGGTTGAGCCGTCTCATCAAGACGCCGAAACTACATTTTCTCGACAGCGGCCTTCTTGCGACATTGCGTGAGGACGAGGACGAGGCGCTTCGGCAAGACCGGACGCGGTTCGGTGCCTTGCTCGAGAGTTTCGTTGTATCGGAACTTCTGAAGCTGGCCTCCTGGTCGGAGCGCAGGGTCTCATTCTCGCACTATCGGACCAAAGATCAGGATGAGGTCGACGTGGTGATCGAGGATCGCCGGGGCAGGATCATCGGGATCGAGGTGAAGGCTTCCGCGACCGTGCGATCGCAGGATTTTCGGGGACTACGCCAGTTGCAAGAAGCAGTCGGCGACCGGTTCGTGCGCGGACTCGTACTGCATGATCACGACCGGGTGACACCGTTCGGCCAGAAATTGCAGGCAGCACCTTTGTCAGTCCTGTGGTCGATGTAAGTCGCATAAAAGGGCAGTCTGGAATTTACGGAGAATTTCCAGAAACCGCTATGGCGTCCGGAATTATCTGTCGTTGGCTGGACTGCTAAGTATATGATTTCCCGCTGCTCGTGCCGAAGAGGTTACCAATGCCTTTCGGACACCAGATTACCAATATGCCCAACGACAACCAATTCCGGACGGGTCCTTAAGGAGATGTTTTGATTGGGCCTATTTCGGTCCCGATTGGTAACCTAAGGCCACCAAATACCCGCATTGGTACCCCCCAGCGACAGGTTGGTAATCCTATAGCGCCCGCCAGAGCCATTACATACCGCCGGTCGAAGCGATCGGACAGTTTGCGATCATTGCTGCCGTTAGCATCGCCGCGATTCCTGTCGCCGATAGGCCCATCGCTTGGCCATAAATGGGTCCGAAATAGATCCAGTTGCCAAAGATAACACCGGCGAGCAACGAGCCGACGACTGCAACGGGCGATTTTCTGAAAAGCGCGCGCGCATCGATTTTGACCTGAGTGAGCGGTTGCGGTGTAGGCGCGATCGAGAGCGCCACTGGAAGGAGGGCCGCTCCGAAAGCCAGGGCTCCGACCATGAAAAGAGTCTCGTTCATGATATCGCCAAGGGGCAGTATGAACTGCCCTCCGGCTACGCCCGACATCGACACGATCATGCACGTCGCAAAGATCGTGCCGCGGTTGGAGTTGTCGACCCGCTCATTCGACAACCATGTAGCCGCGGACAACACTCAATTCGCCGACGGCGCGGAAGGCGGCCCAGGCGAGAGGATGCGGCACGAGCGCCAACAGCAGTATCGAGGCGGCAAGCAGGGCTTGCAGGATGGCGAAGACCCTGATGTGGCCGACGCGTTTGACGAAGAGAGGGGTCAGAAGGCAGCCGGCTGTGAAGGCGACCGCATAGACCGTTCCGATCCAGGCGATCGTTGTCGACGACCAGCCCTCGACCGACGCCCGCAGTGGGACCAGCACGTTACCCAGCCCGGTGCCGACCATCATCAGAAATATGCCGAGAAGCAGAGCTGCGAATGTTCGAACTTGAATGCCACACGATGAATGCCCATGCCAGTGCCGCGTCGCAGTCTAGATCGCTTGAGAGCGCAGCACCGCTGCTACAGCGTCCGCTTGATGGCGCATTCCGGCTGGTCCGGATCGGCAGGGAGGGCAGCGGTTCGAGTCGCGCACACGCAAATGATGGGACTCTCGAGCGGATACGAACTGTCTTCCGTTGCGCAGGGTGCGTACCGTCGTAGCCACCGACTTTCTCTGACGCAATCCCGCCCACTGTCCAAAGCAGGATCGCGCCGGAAAATCAGTTCACTCTCTATCGAAGCGCCCCTGTGCCAGGCGCCGCTTGCCGAACGTCCCGCGACAAGCCTTCAGACTGTGGGCGAAATTTCCAGTCGCAGATTGGCTTGACGTCCTCTGCAGGTCTCGCCGTATAGAGCGCCTTGGATCTGAGCGTTTCCAGGAACTCCGCAAGCGTCGGTTCGCCAACCATGCCAGCTGCGTCGCCGATGGGCATCCAACGCCTCTTTCGGGCGTTCATTTTTGGCCAGTTGTGTAGCGTGCCCAGCACGTGCAGACCGAAGATCGTGACGTTGCACCGTTCGACAGAACCATCATCACGTCGCTTCGAACACTGGAAGCTTCCAGTGGGCTCTGCGTTGACCCGGCCAATCGCGCCAGCTTCTTCGTATGCTTCCGTTTCTGCGGACTGCGAGGCCGTACGGTGTCAGCCCTTCGGTACCGTCCAGCGGCCGCGACGACGGGACGTGATCAGAAGAACCTCGAGAAATCCATCACGGTTCACGCGCCATGGCAGTGCAGCGTATTGCTGAAGAGTCGGTATGGACGTTGGTATAGACACGGCCTTCCCAGAAGGGGGTCAATCCGAGGTAGCGACATGCTCATGATGGCACCCCGCTTCGGAATGAGCCAGACGGGGAGCGCGCTAACCGGGGCGTCCAGGGGATTGCGATCTTCGGAAGAGTCGATTGACCGCAGCTGACACATCTCCAGGTGGATCTTGGGACGGAAAAATTACAGGAGAGGCATCGCCTCGTGCGAGAAGATAACATGTGACGCTCCATCACAATGGCGCCAAAAGGGCACCGCAAGGAATGAACCGCTGGTCTTCAACTTCCCGGAGCAACTCGTGTGCGGAGTTAAGGGTTTGGATGCTTGCCCCGGGAAAGGACGCGTCCTTGCCCAGCAAGCCTCGAAATCTTGATGAGATTCTCCATGCACATGGCACATAGTATGGCTACGACAATTCCGTTCTACAAGGCGACGCTATGTCGCTGGGAAGTTATTTCCCTTTTGCTTTCAGGCGTTTGACATTTCAACAGAACTGGCCACGATGGTCCTCGTGCGAAAGAAAATACACTCTTGGACTGTCCTTCTCCAAGCGATCCCAAGCTTCGTCCTGCCGACAAACGGAGATAGAACTACGAGCGGGGCGGCCGCATCAACATGTGACCGGCCCCCGAAACGCAAAATATCGAATGACGCGGGTTGGCGGCTGCTGGAAGCCATTCATAGCGAACAGACTCCCTGGGCGCCGTCAGAGCACAGCGAACGCAATGATCATCAGCCCTAGCAGGCCTACTGCGATAATCGTTCTCGTCGTCGTGTCCATTGCATGTCTCCAAAGTATTGCGGGCGACGGATCAGCACGATTGCCAATTGCCAAGGGAACTGCCTCCCAGGCCTCGAGAAAGTGAGGTGACAACTGGAAGGGAGCGACCTCCATCGTCCTCCCATCTGGCGATGCAAGGATCGTATTGAGCCGGTGCCTGTCGTTGCGGGCTCCAAGGACCGTAAGCTGTGGAAACCGGAAGATGCAGGTCCCAACTATTCGCCGACGAGTTCATTTCTCAATCCTTTCATCTGTCTCCGATTCCATTGCGCGGTAGCAACTGGAATTTTCATCGCTAGCCATTCACGCGACTTCCCGAAGTTCATTGGCCCGACCCAACTTTTTCACAGCGGTCAGTTCTGCCGGGCCTGCGGCTTTGCTCGGTTCAGCGAACAGGCCGTCGACGATCTGTGGGATATCATTCCGACAGATTCCGATGTCGTTGAGCATTCTGTCGTCAAGCCGCCGTAACTCGGCAATCGCCTTCTGGCGCTGCCATTCCTTTAGGCTGTCCTGGATAATACGAGCCAAGGACCGGAGCATAAGACCTCCGTTCCAGCGGCGCGCCGCATTGCGTCGGTTGTGTTCATTCTGTTGATCGGACAAGACGTCCTCCATGAAGATGTGGTGATGCCAAACGGTCTTCTGCCTCGACCGAGTTGCTACGCTCGGTCGAAGTTGTGTCCACAACCCGAAAGACCGACGAACGCGTCAGCGCGGGTTCAGGCGTTCGCTCGCTAGGGGAACGCCGTCATTGGACTGGTGTGTTTGGGTGAGATGGGACCCCGAGACGTGGCAGGCGCGAACGCCATTCCCGCTCGGGGCTAGGAGCGGGTCGCCAAAAGATCTGCCAGAGGCAGGAACTTTCTGTGTGAAATCTCCAACATCATACTGTCAATGTGGTGCCTTGGATTAGAAACTCAATAGGCTCTAATATATAGTGACATTTAGTCGCGCCAGGTCAAAGGTCAGTTTATTTTTCTTATTTATATTCAGAAACTTCGCTAAAGCGCGACGAAGTTTCCTAGTCGGTTACTTTTAACTGTGGTTGCACAACGGTCACGCCAGCTTTCTAAATCGAAAAATAGGCGAATGGGCAGGCATGATCCTTGCCTCCTTCGGGGGGCCTGGGAAGCTGGCCCACCTACTGCCTTATGGAAGATGGTTACCGAATGCACAGCGTCTCGGTGGCAAGGTTCCCGCATCTGTCGCTGTGGGTAACCTCGACTGATCAGATCACACCCGATGTTGGCATCGCTACGGGGGACAAGCCGGTGGCCTGAGAGGAAGCATGTGCTCTACTTCCCGGCCGCCACGACGTGACGACCGGGATGTGATGGATTCACTGAGGTCAGGAAACGAGCACGTTGCGAAACTGCCATGGATCGGACGTGTCGAGGTTCTGCGGGAAGAAACCGGGCCGTCCGTCCAGCGGGGTCCAGTCGGTGTAAACCCCGGCGACCGTGCCGAGATAGGGTGACTGGATTTCCAGGCAGCGACGGAAGTCCAGCTCCTCTACCTCGACGATGCCGGCGGTTGAGTTTTCCAGCGCCCACACCATTCCTGCCAACAGCGCCGACGTCACTTGCAGGCCCGTCGCGTTGTGATGGGGCGCGAGTTCCCGGGTCTCGCCGATGGAAAGCGTCGAGCCGTACCAGTATGCGTTCCTAGAGTGCCCGTATAGCAGCACACCCAGTTCGTCTACGCCGTCGGCAATCTCGTTCTCGGTGAGGATATGGAACGTCCCCTGAGGAGCGCCCGCCCTGCCGAACATCTCATGCAGCGACAGAACCGCGTCATCGCATGGATGATAGGCATAGTGGCAGGTTGGCCGATAGGCCACGCCTCCGTCCTCGCGGCGCACAGTGAAATAGTCGGAAAGGGTGATCGCCTCGTTGTGCGTTACGAGAAAGGCGTGCTGTGCCTCTGCGGTCGGCGTCCACGAGCGGACGCGCGTGTCGGCGCCGGGCTGGAGGAGATAAATCGCAGCCTGGGATCCCTTGTCATGCGTGCGGCCGTTGGCCGGCATCCATTTCTCATGCGTGCCCCAGCCCAGTTCGGCCGGCTGCAGACCTTCGGCGACGAAACCTTCGACAGACCAGGTGTTGACGAAAGTGCCGATCGGCTTTGGCGACAGGGACCGTTGTGTATCGCGCTCGGCGATGTGGACGCCCTTGACGCCGACGCGCTGCATAAACACCGCCCATTCATCGCGCGTCTTCGGCTCCGGACCTTCGATGCCCATGTCCGTTGCGAGGTTCAACAGAGCCTGCTTGACGAGCCACGAGACCAGGCCCGGATTGGCACCGCAGCAGTTCACGGCCGTCGGGCCACCTGGGTTTTCCGCCTGCGCCTCGAGGATGATCTCGCGCAAGGCGTAGTTGGTGCGTGCCTCCGGTCCGGCGCTTTCGTCAAGGTAGAAGCCCGCCCAAGGCTCGGCAACGGTATCGATGTAGAGCGCCCCGACTTCGCGGCAGAGTTCCATGACGGCGCGCGACGAGACGTCGACCGATACGTTGACGCAGAAACCCTGGCCGCCGCCTTCGGTGAGGAGCGGCGTCAGGAGGTCACGGTAGCCGTCTCGGGTGACCGCCGCATGGACGAAGCGAATGCCATTCGCGTCGAGTAGCGCGCGGTCCGCGTCGTTCGGATCGAGGACGACGAAGCGCGAGCGGTCGAACTCGAAATGTCGCTCCAGCAAATGCAGCATTCCTTTGCCGATCGAGCCGAACCCGATCATGACGAGGGGCCCCATAATCCTGCCGTGAACCGGCCATTCGTTCTTGTTCATGAGACTGTCCAATCTTCAATTCTGCCTTTTCGGCGCGTTGTCCTGGCTCGGAGTGGGCGGGAGATCCGGACGCGGAAGCGCGTCCGGTCTGTCGCGCGTCGGAACGATCGGCGGCTTGAGCCACTTGTCGTGACGGGTCCGGCTCCGGCCTACGTCGTGCGATGACCGCCTCGCGCCCAAGGCGTGTCGACGGTCCTGATCATCGTGTCTGGAAAGGAGATTGCCTGCGCGGCGTCGATCGGCCGCCACCAGCATTGTGCCCCACAGCCGGGCGCAACGCGTCCCGACCGGGGGCTAGTTGCCCGCGATGGGGCACACCCTGAAGAGAATTCCGCTGAGGGGGAAAACGCTGGTCATGCCCCATGAGGTGGGCGTTGTCGGCATGCTTGTCAAGCAGCAGTCGCGGCAGCGTCGGACATCTGACAGTCTGGCGCGGGTGCAGGAGTTCGCCCAGCTTGACTTTATGTCTAGGGCGTCCCACGTTCTCCTGCATGTTGACTGATCGCTGCCTCCTCCCGCTTGGACGGGCATTCCCCATCGCGGGCACCTAACCCCCGGCTCGGTCGCGTCGCGCCCCGGCCGCGGGGCATAGGCCTTCACGTACTGCGTTACGCAGAAGTGTAGGAACAGCGACAAACCAATCCACACAGACAATCCTTCAGCCGTTGGCCCGCCTGTCGCGCCCGCGGTTGGATCATCTTGAAAGAGTTCTGAAAATGGCCACCACCACGGGCGGGCGCAAGCCTGCCATCACGATGACGCGCTCCGACCATTTGAGCCTGTCGCGTCTTGCCGAATCCCGCGCTGCCAGAGATCCGGATATGTCCGAGCAGCTCCTCGCCGAACTCGACCGCGCCCGCGTGGTGGAAGACAGGCGCATCCCGGCCCACGTCATCCGCATGGGCTCGACGCTGAGGTTCACCACCGACACGGGCGAGGACCGGACCGTCACGCTTGTGTTCCCTGGGGAGGCTGACATCGCCATGGGCAAGGTCTCGGTCCTGACGCCTATCGGCGCGGCCCTGATCGGCCTGGCCGCCTCGCAGTCGATCGACTGGACGTCGCGTGACGGCCGCGTCCACAGGCTGACCGTCGAGCGCGTCGAACAGAACGATGTCGCACGGTCGCCACGACCGCAGCCCGAACTGCGGACGGCATGATCATGTCGATGCCGCTCAGCCGACTTTCGCTCTACGGAGGATGTCTCATCGCAGGCTCGTAGCCCCCTGTGCCGCACCCGTGCGGCCAGGGGTTCTCCACCTCGTCCCGACTTACCGCTCCCAGGCGGAGCAATGGAGAACTACGATGTCAAAAGAAACCTGCATCCTCACCACGAAGGACTTCACGATCGTCGAAGTCATGCGCGACCGCTGTCTCGGCCAGGACGATCCGCTCGCCCCGATCCTCAAACGGAAGATCGAATCCGCGATCGTCATGTTCCGCGACGACGTTCCGGACGATGTCGCCACCATGAGCAGCCGCGTCACGTTCAGCGTGAACGGGCGCGATCCCGATACGCGCATCATTTCGCATGACCGCATGACGTCTCCGATCGGAATGTTCCTGCCCGTCACCACCTTGCGCGGGCTGGCGCTTCTCGGCTTGGCCGAGGGCGAGCATTTCATTTTCACGAACAGCGACGGCATCGAAGAGCGGATTCTGCTCGAGAAGGTCCACTACCAGCCGGAAGCGGCACGACGGGAAAAGGAAGCTCTGGAGAGACACTCGATTGGACAAGCTCACGGCAAACCTTCGCTGAGGTTGATCCGCGGAGCATTTTACGACCGGGCCCCGCTCGTGCCCGTCTCACCGGACGGTTTCGACGATCCCGGCCCTTCGGCTGCGTGACGGCAGCGCCGTAGCTGGGGTCGGAACCAGAGCAGTGCGAAATCGTACGCTAACGGGGAACGAAGCATGAACTGTGCCGTAGTGCGGAAACCATACGATCCCTGTGGATTGCCATCGCATCGGGCCAGATTTGATTTCTTCGTTCGCCCGACTCGACAACGCTCCGGCAGATTGGTCGTGGACGGAGTCGAGTGATGGGTAAACGCAAGCTTCTCAAGTCTCAGGATCGACTGAAGCTCATCGATGTGCCGGCTGACGAGGACAGCCTGATCCGACACTATTCGTTGTCGTCGGCCGATCGGCTTGAGGTTGGACTGCGAAGGCGAGAGCACAATCAGCTCGGCTTTGCCGTTCAGCTCTGTCTGATGCGATATCCAGGCCGAGTGCTAACGGCCGACGAAACTCCGCCTCGCGCAATGCTAAAGTACGTTGCTGAACAGATCGGCGTCGACCCTGGCACTTTCGCACTCTATGCGCGCCGTGAAGAAACCCGTCGCGACCACACGGCGCGCTTGATGGTGTATCTGGGTACGAGAAGCACCACAGGGCAAGATCGTCGAGCTGCGCTATTGGCTGCAATTCAGGCGGCCACGATGCCCGACGACGGTGCTCAGATAGCGAGTTCCACTGTCGCGACGTTTCGTGAATGGGTCTCTTCTGCCGGCCATCAACACGATCGAACGCATCGGTCTTGCCGCCCGCGCCATTGCTCGTCGGCGGGCAGAAAGAGCGCTGATCGAAGAAGTTTCGCTCGATAAGCTTCAATCATTGGATAGGCTGTTAGAGATAGACCCGTCGATCGGCCAAACCCGCTTTCATTGGCTGCGATCTCGCCAGAAGCGCCGGTGCGTCGAATCTGGTCGGGCTGACAGAAAGAGTTGCCTTCCTGCGCGCGCTGGAAATCGATCCGAAACTGCAGATGCGCATATCGTCCGGACGGTGGGACCAGATGATCCGTGAGGGTATGCGGGCGCGTTTCTGCAGGCGTTCACGTTCCAATCGGCGCGGCGACACGATCCGCTTCTTGCGGCGACTGCGTTGCTGAAACGCCTCTATGCCAAGAAGCGGCGGATACTTCCGGATCGCGTCCCGGTGACCCACCTTAGCCAAGCTGATCGACGGCTCATCCTTGGGCAGGAGAAGCCGGATCGGCGTCTCTATGAAATCGCAACGCTCGCGGCTTTACGAGATCGACTTCGGTCGGCGGACATATGGGTCGACGGCAGTCGATCCTTCCGACCAATCGATGAGCATCTGATGCCGCGGTCAACGTTCACCACAATGAAGGAGCAGGATAGACTCGGCTTGGCGTTCAGGGTGACTTCCAGAATAGTAAAGTCCGTGGTGGTGAGTATGCATGAGTCGAGTGACATCGCAGTTCTCCATCGCTCCGCATCGGGAGCGCTTTCGTTGAGACGAATGACCAAAGACGTAAGTCTCATTCACGCGGCAATTTATACCGCTTTTCGACTGCGAAGAGGTCAGACACCGCACGCGGCTCATCCAGAGCCGCGTGCAGGCTTTACTATCGACGTTTGTCCGGCAGAGTCGCCGCCTCACCGAGTTCAGAAATGGAAGCGGGTTGCGTTTTGTTCATCCTGTTCTTCTTGGGCTTGCGGAGTTCTCGATTGCCTCTTCTCTTGGACATGATGTCTTCCTTGTTTCAAGCGAGCTTAAATTCGACCGTCGAAACGCGGCCGCAAAAAGGCTCAGGTTCTTTTGAATTTGATGGGCTTCCCTGGACCGACGACGGTACGTCGTCGAGCCAGGGCTAGTGGCGTGCTTGCGGTCGCTTCCGACATGGAAGCCTGCGGCGCTTGATATTTTTCATAAAGGCATGATGGCCATCTGGGCCGCAAAGTCAAACAAGTGAAATAAAAATATATATCTATATTACCCGCTTGAAATAGAAAATTGACAAACTATGTTTTGTGCATGTGCATGAAAACGTTCATATTGGCTTCGAGGCTCGTGGGACAAGGCCGGAATATTTCCCGGAGCGTGTTCCTTCACCTCGGTTACCGCACATAAATCCTGCTCCGGGAAATTTCTGAACAATTTGCGGTTCATTCCCTGCGATGCTTTGCGCGTCGCATCGATGGAGCGTGATATGAGAATCTTTCCTTCGAAGCGAACTTGCCTCTACTGCAACCGCGTTCTCCCCAAAGCCGCGGCTCGATGCCCATGGTGTATAAGGTCGCTTGTCGTGCCGTCTGTCTTCGCGCAGATACCCGAGCCCTATTCCCATCCTGAAACGCGATTGAACCGGCGCAGGTGTGGCCATGACCCTGGTGTTGGAACGAGGAGGTCGTACCTCGGGGGCGCGTCATGTGACTACGCAATACGCAGCCATGCCCTGGCGCATCAGCCGTGACGGATATCTTGAGGTGATGCTTGTCACCTCGCGCCGCCGAGGCAGGTGGATCATTCCCAAAGGATGGCAGGTTGCGCGGTGCTCGCCGCGACGATCGGCTGAACGCGAGGCGTTCGAGGAAGCCGGCTTGATCGGCCACGCCGCACCCGGTCCGATCGGCACCTACCCGCTACACCAGGCAGGGCAAGGACGGCGCGCTTGAGCCGCGTCAGGTCACCGTGTTTTCCCTGCACGTGCGGGGAACGCTGGTCAGTTGGCCCAACCAAGGCCAGCGAAAGCGGCGCTGGCTGCCGATCGACCAAGCCTGCTTATGCGCTCTCTCGTGTCCAGGCCCACAAGGCAAGGCGGCTGCGCTCCTGCCGGCAGAAGCATCCAGCAATCCGAGCGCGCCTCCGCTCTCCTCAATGGGGCTGCGGGAAGGACCGCTGGAGCAAGTTGACCGTGCCCGCTTTCGCCTTTTTGCCGGCCGGCGGTCTCCCGCAAGAGGACTGCCAGAAAGGGCGGAGGCGGGCAGTGACGTGATCCGGAGCGCCGGTGTACGAATTTGTCAATCGGATTGTCGCCGATGGACCCGACGCGCGACGCTGTCTCGCAAAGAGACTGCTAGCAGGTGGAGGCTTGTCATGGATATCTGGCAATTCCTGCTCGAGCAGGACATCATGGCCACGAAGGCAAAGAGGTCTGCCCTCGGCAAGATCGTGGCTCGTCTCGCTCAGCGAACTGGAAAGAGCGAGAACGCGGTGCTGGAGGCGCTCTTGGAGCGCGAGCGCCTCGGGTCGACCGCCATGGGCGACGGCCTCGCGATGCCAGCTGCGTGCATCGACGGCATTTCCGATCCAGTGACGATGACGCGACATAGCAGCGGCCCGTCTGGTTCGACGCTCCCGACGACCGCCCGGTCAGATAGAAGCCCTATCGGCATGCGTTTCGAGGCAGCCGACGCGGGAGGATTGCATGAGGATCGGCGCCGAACGCAACTTTGAGGGAGCAGGCGCCCACGAAGCGATTGTTATCTACGGTGAGAACACCTCCCTTCGCGCGCTTTGCCACCTCCTCCAGAATTGCGCTGCCGTTACCAACGACGTTGGCAGCATTCGTCTTTCCCTGACCGAGACCACACTTCGTGCCCTGTCGTGCGACAGCGATGCGCTCAAGCTTTTGCACGAGCGCAGAGACGATCTCCGAAGATCGGCTTAATTCCGGACAGCGACAGATTATTCTGAACGGCACACTGGCAATTTCAGGGTAGGTTCAGAGCGGGCGAGTGCCCGCTGAACAATTGGCCTCGCCAACCTGAGAACGGATCAAAGCGGTCAGTGTCGACTGTGGGACAGGCTTGTGGATCACAAGGATCGATGGCAAAAGCGACTAGACCTTCTTGCCACTGGCCTCAGTTCGTGTGCAAATTCCAATCCCCTGGAGTTCGACACGGATGCCAATTCCTCTAGCTTGACCATGGCGTTTAGCAACGTGCTCTAAATTGCCGTGGCTTTTGCCACAGCCAGATTTCCCTCTCGGTAGTTTTTGAGGAGGCGAGCAATAGATTTCGATCCTGTCTTCTTGTCGCGACTGCAATTTGCCTGGGTGATCGGGTGGCACATCCTGCTGCCGGCCATTACTGTCGGACTGGCCTCGTTCATCGCGATGCTGGAAGGTCTTAATTTTTTTACCGGGAAGGATATCTATCTCCGCATCTCGACATTCTGGATCAAGATTTTCTCGATTGCGTTCGGCATGGGCGTCGTTACTGGCGTTGTGATGCCTTTCCAGTTCGGCACGAACTGGAGCCGCTTTTCCGACGCGACCGCCAACGTCCTGTCGCCCCTTTTCGCCTATGAGGGCCTGACAGCGTTTTTCCTGGAGGCAGCTTTCCTTGGCGTCCTTCTGTTCGGGCGTCAACTGGTGCCACGCTGGGCGCATTTCGTCGCCGCGCTGATGGTGGCTCTGGGTACTTTGCTGTCGTCCTTCTGGATCTTGTCGGCCAACAGCTGGATGCAGACGCCGGCCGGCTACGAAATCATCGACGGCCGTTTCTTTCCGACGGACTGGTTAAAGGTGGTTTTCAATCCTTCCTTCCCATACCGACTAGCGCATACCGTCGTGGCCTTCTTCGTCACGACCGGCTTCGTCGTCATGGGCGTCGGCGCCTACCTGATGCGCCGCGGACGGTCCGTGGAGGAAGGGCGCACCATGCTGTCGATGACGCTCTGGCTGCTGACAGTGCTGGTCCCGCTGCAGATATTCATTGGCGACCAGCACGGCTTGAACACGCGCGACTACCAGCCGGCCAAGCTTGCTGCGATCGAGGCACGCTGGGAAACCGCCCGCCAGGTGCCGCTGACGCTTTTCGCCATTCCCGACGACAAGGGTGAGCGCAACTTTTTTGCAATCGACCTTCCCTGGCTCGGCAGCCTCATCCTTACCCATCAGCTTGACGGCGAAGTCAAAGGCCTGAAAGACTTCCCGGCCGACCAGCGCCCGCCGGTCGCAGTCCCCTTTTTTTCCTTCCGCATCATGGTCGGCTGCGGCGTCCTGATGTTCGGCCTTGTCCTTTTTGGCGGATGGCTTCGCTGGCGCGGCCGGCTTGACACCTCGCCGACATTTCTGAAGATCACCCAGATTGCGGCGCCAATCGGCTTCGTGGCCGTCATCGCCGGATGGCTGACGACCGAGGTCGGACGCCAGCCCTGGACGGTCTATGGCCTCCTGCGCACGGCAGAATCGGTCTCACCGTCGCTGACCAGGTCCGACGTTTTGATCTCGTTGTTCGGCTATATCGCCGTCTACCTCATCATCTATCCGGCGGGCCTTTTTCTGATGCTGCGCATCGTGCGCAAGGGCACGGCAATTGTCAGCGAGGAAGCTGCGGAGATCGAAGGCGGGCGCCCAGAGGCGCCGGTCCGCGCCGGAGCCGTCGAACTTCGGGAGGGAGAACTGCGGTGACTCAGGTGCTGGATTTCGTGCCGATCTGGACGCTAATCCTCGGCATGGCGGTGTTCTTCTACGTGCTGCTGGACGGTTTCGATCTCGGCGTCGGTATGCTCTTCGGCTTCGCGCCCGACACTGCGTCCCGCAACACGATTATGAATTCGATTGCGCCAATCTGGGACGGCAACGAAACCTGGCTGGTTCTGGGAGGACTCGGGCTTCTGGCGGCATTTCCGCTGGCCTTCGCCATCATCATTCCGGCGGTGTATTTTCCGGTCCTCGTCATGCTGCTTGCGCTGGTGTTCCGCGGCGTGGCGTTCGAGTTCCGCTTCCGCGACGTCGAGCACAAGACATTCTGGGATCATGGCTTCTGCTACGGCTCGGCCATCGCCACTTTCGCGCAAGGCGTCGTGCTCGGCTCTTTCATCCAGGGTTTCGAAGTCGCCGGCAGGCAGTTCTCCGGCGGTTCCTTCGATTTTCTCACCCCTTTTTCGCTTCTGATCGGTTTCGCCTTGTTGTTCGGCTATGGTCTCTTGGGCGCCGGCTGGCTGATCCTAAAGACCGAGGGCGAGGTGCAGGCGGCGGCGCGCCGCCACGGTCGCGTCTGCCTTATCGGCGTCCTCATTGGCATCGGTGTCGTCAGCATCTGGACGCCGTTCATGAGCCAGACCATCGCCGCGCGCTGGTTCACGTGGCCGAACATACTGTACTTGGCCCCGGTGCCTATCGCGACCGCGGCAGTGGCCTACTTCACCTGGCGGGCTCTGGGCGGAGAAAGTGAGATCAAGCCTTTCATCGGCGGCATCGGCCTCTTTGTACTTTCCTATGTCGGGATCGCGATCAGCCTCTTTCCAATGATCGTGCCCTACCATTTTACGCTTTGGGAATCGGCCTCGTCGGAACGCACCCAGGCCTTCCTGCTGGTCGGCACTCTCGTGTTGTTGCCGGTGATCCTGATGTATACTGGCTGGTCCTATTGGGTGTTCCGCGGCAAGGTGCGCGCCGATATCGGTTATCATTAGAAAGCGATTTCGATAGGTCTGCCCCCCTCAATTGCAAACGACTCAGAGTTCGGAAGCAGTCCAGCCGTGGGGTTGCTGAAGGTCATGATCTGTAAAGCTGTGTGTCGGCCAGGGGGACGATGTCGTCTCATCGGTTCAGTCCTCCATTGGGAAGCCATCCTCTATGGATGGATTGTCGTTCTCCGTTTCAAAAAATCAGCGCCGGCAATACCAAACCCAGCCTCTGTATTTGGTTCATCATCGTGGCGCCCGGTGCAGGCATCAAACTCCTGCACTTTGAGGCGATACTTTCGTTCGGCAATCGAGGAACCTTTTGCGCAGCTTGATCATGTGAACGAGGCACAGGCCGCCCCGTCAGGCGGCCTTCCTCATCGTTTTGACTGCGTTTTGCGATGTAGAGACCAATGAGGTGGGAAAAACCAACTCGACGGTTTGATCGGTCAATCCGTCAATGACTTCTGGAATCTCGCTGCGCAAAATTCCGATGTCTCGAAGCATCCTGTCATCCAGGCGTTCAAGCTCTGCTATTGCCATGCGACGTTGTCGGCCTTCGAACGGCACTAGGATGAGCCAGCGTAGGAATCCCAACGTGTCGGCTCCTGGGTGTCCTGCGGATAAGCGGCTGTTCGTCTCTCTTGGCAGATTATCAGACATGTCGTGCTCCATTGTCGAAATTGAAGTTTGCTGGCAAGCGGACGCAGTCGCTTGTGACCCGCCGGGGGTCGACCAGTCGGGGATCCATACGGATTGCCCGCGGCCATTGCTCCGACGGGCGACAAGTGCCGTCCAACTCATGTTGATGGTGAAGGATCAGAAACCCCGAGGCAGAAGCGGACGAGCGCGTCGCTCCGCTCGGGGCTAGGAGCGGTTCAGCAGTGAGCCTGCGAGAAGCAGGAGCCTCCTATGGCGACTGAACAAGATCATGACTCCGATATGGTGTTAGTACTGTATCGTTCAATCCGGCGTGGCCCAGCCGCGTCCTTTCGTCACGATGTATATCGGAATAATCGTAGGACTGCGTATCCTCGTCGATTGTGCATTCATCGCAATCAACGTGGTCGGCCGGTTGGTCCCGGGTTGATGACATCGGGCGTTCCCCGACCAGGTGTGTCGTGACTGTCATGACGACCTCAATCGTGGGGTCTGGGCGTGCACAGCGGGAATAGCAGACCGGTCGCCAAGTCGCGTGACTTTGGTGAGAATCCGGATGCGCGGTCGACCGCCGACACACCGAGTTTCGTGCATCAGCAACGTCCTCGATTGGAATTCTACTCGACCAGTACGTGTGCCTCTCGGGCAGCTTCAACAAACGCATTTCTGGCGAGATCGGCTGGAATACCACCCATCACAGCTTGCCGACATGCGCGTAACGCGGTTCGGTGTTTTTGGCTTCCTTCGTTGCGCCAATGATTGACCAGGAGCTCAATGGCTTCCTGCGCGTTCGAAAGGTTGCGGATATCTCCTGAGATGCCTGTCGAGACGGAAACCGGTTTAGAAAACCAAGCGTCATACATGACATGGACCCTTTGGGTAGTTCAGCAGAGGAAACGTCACTTGAAGCTTCAAGTTGCAGCTACGCTGTCAAATCCGGGTTTTGCATTGGTGGTCGGTGGCCCGGTCGTGGAATTCAAGCAAAGCTGCTATGCATTGTCGGTAGCTATCAACCGCCAAACCGGATCCTTCGACCGAGCATCGTGTTCGAAGGTCCACACATCCCTCACTTCGATGATTTGGATCGGATCGCCGTCGATAACCCTATCGTCGGCGGAACGTGTCACGCTTATGACGTCTGCGACGAACCGAACGACAATCTCAATGCCGTTGCCTTGGTTAAAAGCATCCATAACGGTTGCTTCGGACAGGCGCACCAATGCGAGCTGCAGGTTTTCCCGGCGGGTCTCGCGCCCAAGAATGGCTCCCCCAAAGCTATCGAGGACATCGGCACCAACCAGGCCGCGCAATACGCCGATGTTGCCCTCGGCATAGGCCTGAAGCACAGCTGCATACGCCTTCTTGGCACCGCTCATAAACGAGGCCATATCAAAATTCGGGTCGATTTCGCGAATTGAATCAAGGGCTGCAACCAGGGAGGACGTATCCTCAGCAACATCTTCCCGTTGCGCGGACGACTCGTCAGCTTGTCCGGCCTTTACGCCCGCACCCGGCAGTAGCTGTGCCCAATTCCCCAGCAACGTCCAATAGAACGCGATCAATGCAACTGTCAGAAGGTGGTTAGCAAGATCTCCGGTTTCATTCATAATTTCCTCCCGACAAGATGTCGAAGCGGCAGCAGACGCCGATTTTGAACAGCCGAAATTACACAATGCGCGGCAGTTTTTCCCACTGATGGAAGGGTGGCGGCGACGGCAGCAGCCATTCGAGCGTGGTCGCCCCTTCACCCCACGGATTGGCGGCGGCCGGGCGCTTGCGAATGAGAGCCTCCGCCACAGCCACGAAGAAGACGATTAGTCCGACAGTCGAAATGTAGGACCCGATCGAGGACACGAAATTCCAGCCAGCAAAAGCGTCGGGGTAGTCGGCATAGCGTCGCGGCATGCCGGCCATGCCGAGGAAATGCTGCGGGAAGAAGACAAGATTGACGCCTACGAACATCAGCCAGAAATGCAGCTTGCCGAGCGTTTCGTCGTACATGTAGCCGGTCATCTTCGGGAACCAGTAGTAGAAGCCGGCGAAGATCGCGAAGACCGCTCCCAAAGACAGCACATAGTGAAAGTGAGCGATCACAAAGTAAGTATCGTGATACACGCGGTCGATACCGGGGTTCGCAACCATGATGCCAGTGACGCCGCCAATGGTGAACAGCAGGACGAAGCCGAGAGCCCACAGCATAGGTGTCTTGAACTCTATCGAGCCTCCCCACATGGTCGCCAACCACGAAAACACCTTCACGCCGGTCGGAACGGCGATGACCATCGAAGCGAAGGCGAAGTAGCGCTGCGTGTCGACCGAAAGGCCGGTCGTATACATGTGATGTGCCCAGACGACGAAGCCGATCGCGCCGATTGCCACCATGGCGTAGGCCATGCCGATATAGCCGAAGATCGGCTTCTTGGCGAAGGTCGAAATGACGTGGCTAATGATGCCGAAGCCAGGCAGGATCATGATGTAGACTTCGGGATGGCCGAAGAACCAGAACAGGTGCTGGTAGAGGATCGGGTCTCCGCCGCCATCCGGAACAAAGAAGGTCGTGCCGAAGTTACGGTCCGTGAGCAGCATCGTGATCGCACCGGCAAGCACCGGCAGCGACATCAGCAGCATGAAGGCGGTGACCAGCATCGACCAGGCGAACAGAGGCATCTTGTGCAGCGTCATTCCCGGCGCGCGCATGTTGAAGATGGTCGTGATGAAGTTGATCGCGCCGAGGATCGATGACGCTCCTGCGAGGTGGATCGAGAGGATGACGAGATCGACAGCAGGGCCGGGCTGGCCGGAGGTCGAAAGCGGCGGATAAAGTGTCCAGCCGCCGCCGTGCCCGAGCGTGCCGGGCGCTCCCGGCACGAACATCGAAGTGACGAAAAGGCTAAACGCGGCCACGAGCAGCCAGAACGAGATGTTGTTCATGCGCGGGAAAGCCATGTCGGGCGCACCGATCATGATTGGCACCATCCAATTACCGAAGCCACCGATCAGCGCCGGCATGAGGACGAAAAAGATCATGACCAGCCCATGGGCGCTGACGACGACGTTGTAGACACTCGGATCGCCGAATATCTGCAAACCTGGTTCCTGCAACTCCATCCGGATCAAAACAGAAAGCGCCGTGCCGAAGACTCCCGCCATGATCGAAAACAGCAGATAAAGCGTCCCGATATCCTTGTGGTTGGTGGAAAACAGCCACCTGACGAGAAAACGGGGCTTGTGATCATCCAAGGTCGTGGCCGGATTAGACATGATGTGCTTCCTGCTCTTCACCTGCGCTCAGTCATTCATCCGTGACGATCACATCCATCGGAATGTCGTGTGGCTGCGGATAGATGGTTTGAATTCTGCTGCCGGTGTAACCGACGCCGACGACGAAAGGACGCTTCGGCGCGGCGGCCAAGGTCCGGTCGAAGAAGCCGCCGCCATAACCCAGGCGATAGTTGGCCTGGTCGAAACCGACAACGGGCGCGACGACCACATCCGGATGGACCGATGGCCCGTGTGAGGGGACAAGAATATTCCATATGCCGCGTTCCAGAGGGTCTCCCGGTCCCCAGATGCGAAACTCCAGCGGCCAGCCTTTTTTGATGACGACCGGCAACGCGACCCGTCCGCCGCGCTCGATCACCCGTATCGCCCAGTTGCGAAGGTCCGGTTCGCCTCGAAAAGGCCAGTAGCCGCTGACGATGCGACCGCTCACCCGGCCGACAGCTAGGTCGAGAGCGGAGGCAATGCGTAAAGACCTCGCAACGCGGTCTTCGGCGTCGACGGCGAGACGCTCGTCGATCAGGCGCTTGCGCTCCGCCTTGCGCCATCGACAAATATCGGTCCATGCGTCTTGCACCACCGTCTCGGCCCCATATCCCGGGACGAGTTCGTGCATGAAGCATGGCGGAGAGGCGTACTCTCGCGTTTCTAAGGGACCATCCTCCTGATCGGACATTGCGCACTCCATTCCATAGACCGCTGCGGCCGGATTATCTCTGAACAAGGTTGCGCTGCGTAAAACAGGAAGGCAAACGGAATTAAATGCTGTATTGATGCAAGATTATTGCACTGATCCAGGAACCCAGTATGGACATTGACCGCGCGCGCACGTTTTTGGAGATCGTTCATTCTGGCAGCTTCCTGAAAGCCGCAGACCGGCTCCACGTCACCCAAACCACGGTGAGCGCGCGGATACGCACACTCGAGGAAGAGCTCGGGCGTCAGCTCTTTATCCGCAATCGCAATGGCGCGCAGCTGACGCCAGCGGGCCGGGAGTTCGAGCGGTTCGCCCAGTCATTCGTGCAAATCTGGGAACGGGCACGCCACCAGCTCGCTATCCCATCGGGAAGGACAAGCGTCATTGCCCTGGGCGGAGAGCTCAGCCTGTGGAACCCACTGCTGCTCGATTGGCTCGTCTGGATGAAAAAGACCAGGCCGGAAATTGCTGTCCAAGCTCACGTCGGCGTGCCGGACCAACTCCTCGATCAGCTCAGGACTGGCGTTCTGGATATTGCGGTGCTCTACGCGCCGAAGCTACTACCGGGCTTCAGGATAGAGCTTCTCGTCGAGGAGCAGCTCGTTCTGGTTCGGACCACGGACAGAGATGGGGAACCGGTCGGCTCCAAGGACTATGTTTATGTCGACTGGGGACCCCTGTTTGCGGCCCAACATGACGCAAGTTCCACCGCATTCGGGGAACCCGGATTGTTGGTCGGTCTAGGGCCGTTGGGTCTAAGCTACATTCTGCGTGCTGGTGGCATGGGCTATTTCCGCAGAGGTGCCGCAGCGCCCCACATCGAGGCAGGGGAACTCGAAATCGTGGAGGAGGCGCCGGAATTCACCTACCCAGCTTACGCCGTCTACCCTGAGGCAAGCGAGGCGAGACCGGATGTCAAGGAAGCGCTGCGAGGCCTCAAGCAGGTCGCCAAATGATCGATCTGCGACAGCCTAAACCCCCGTTCCTTATCCGGGTATAAGCACGGAGGTGGATCAGGAGTTCGCAAACTCTGCGGTGGCGTTGCCAATGATCGCCGCTGACTACTTGGTAGCCACCGCGAGGACCGTCTGTCACTTGATGGCAATGACTGGCTCGAACCGGCGAACCTCACCGAGAGCTAAGCCCAGTGGGCTGCTGAACCGACCCCTTGCCAACTATTCGCCCTTCAACGAGGACGGGCTTTAAGGGCAGGTCGAAGGCGGTCAACATCTCCCCCATCCGCGCACAAAAATAGCGGCTTATCGAGCATATGGCGCGATTGTGCCGCCGAGAATGAGGCGAGGACCGCTCGGTACGTTCGACTTCGACGCGCCAAGGATATCGATAGCCCTTCGAGAGTCGAAATTCAGGCGATCGCTTGTGAGCCTCGTCCAAGTTTCTGCATTTGCGATGGACTCCCCATCGTCCGGAGCCATCAAGCGACGCTCATTCTGCAACAGAACGAAGCGAGCGTCTCGGTCAGCGGTAAAATTCATCGTCGACAGTGGCCTGCCGGCCGCTCGCGCTTTCAATCCGGATTCGATAAAAAATCGTTTCGGGTGCTTTCATTGAGTACTGGCTGCTTGGCTTGAGGCCGCCAGGCTCCCACCAATCGACCCTTTTTTTGAGAAGGTCCCAAGCATGACCACGATCAAACCTCATAACTGGATTTTCGGGCAACTCATGAAAGACCCCGTTCACAACGACGCTTCGCCAGGTGCGCTTGCCAGAAAACTGGTCGACCTGTACGCACACCCAAGGGTTCAGGCGCATCCACTCGATCTTCTGTCCCATCAGGGAAAAGCTATAGAGGTAGTTCTCAGCGAAGGCATAGTGGATGGGCACCACATATGGCCGGCCGTCTTTGACACATGCCAATCGGCCAAGGCGGCTCTCTGAAAGAACGACATCGATTTCGGTTCGTGTCATTTCATGAATAATCATCGCTGCTCTCAATTACCCTCCACCGACGTTGGTTAGACGTCAGTTCGGTTCTGAGGCCGTCTGGTCTGGCCGCGGCGGCCCGGCTTGCTCAGGCGACCAGCTGCAGTCATCAATTGTTTTAGGGCCACATTGGTTCAGCCAAGAAGCTTCGTGAGGGCGGAGCCCTTGTGGAAAGCGATATGCTCGGTCTTGCTGCTTTTGATTTCATATTGGGGCATCTCCGCGCTCGCATGATGGGTGTAGCCGTTGACCTTGAAGCTCTGCGTACGTACCTGGATGATCGTACCGCTGACGCGCCCGGCCTCGGAATGCCAGCTCACATGATCGCCGATTTTGAAACTTTCGGTCATGATACCCCGACCGTTCTCATGTAAACTCTTCTGCCCCTTTCGCGCCCGCGCCGAAGACCCTTATGGTCGGCTACCACCTCGACCATAGCCGCAGCAGCGAATGGAGGGGAGGGGTCAGGCGCGTATGGTTGTAGGCGTCGGCCGCCTTCTTGATCGCTTCGGCCTGGGTAGGATAGGCGTGAATTACGTGAGACAGAGTGCGTAGACCGATCCCCGCGACCATCGCCAAAGTAATCTCGCTGATCATTTCGCCGGCGTGGCGCGCAACGATAGTCGCCCCGAGAATCCGGTCCGTCCGCTCCTTAACGTGGATTTTCACGAAGCCCTCCTCCTCATCGTCGGCGATCGCACGATCCACGTCGTGCATTGGGATGGTGAAGGTCTTGACCGGTATGTCTCGCTCGCGCGCCTGTCGCACATAAAGACCGACATGCGCTATCTCCGGATCGGTGTAGGTGCACCAGGGAATCGTCAGTGCGCTCAGTCGCCGCCGCCCGAGGAATAGCGCATTCCGAACTACGATCCGAGCCGACGCGTCGGCCGTATCGTTGAATTTGTGCTCCAGGCAGACATCGCCCGCAGCATAGATGCGCCGGTTCGAGGTCTGCAGAAAATCGTTGACGTGGACGCCATTGTTGATGTCGTAGTCAACTCCGGCGGCCTCCAGGTTCAGACCGTCTACACTCGGAATTCGACCCGTGCCGATAAGGATGGCGTCGACTTCTACCTTGTTCGTGAAGTCGTCGCTGATCAGATCTGCGATATTATGGCCGCTTTCCACGCGCACGCTGACGACCCGGGTATTGAGCCGCACCTCTACGCCATCGCGGGCTAAGGCATTGGACAGGATCTGCGCGGCATCACGCTCTTCCCTTGGCAGGAAAAGAGGCCGTTTCTGGACGATGATGGTGCGCGCTCCGAAACGGCAGAATGCCTGCGCCATTTCGCAACCGAGCGGGCCGCCGCCAATGACAAGCAGGCGGCGCGGCAACTCGGTCTGATCGAACACGTTCCGGTTGGTCAGATAACCGGCCTCGGCGAGACCAGGAATCGAAGGCGTATTCGGCCGCGCCCCAGTCGCAATCAATGCCTTTTTGAAAGCTATTGTAACGCCGTTCACCTTCAACGTATCGGATCCGGTAAAGCACGCCTCGCCGAAGAACACATCCACGCCAGCCGCCGCGAGCCGGCGCACCGAATCGGCGTTGCTGATGCGCGCGCGAATAGCACGCATGCGCTGCATCACCGCGGAAAAGTCGACACGGATACCGGTCGGGGTGCGCGCTCCATACTGCTCGGCCTGGCGCATTTCAGCGTAGAGCCGCGAAGTGCGGATAATCGTCTTGGAAGGCACGCAACCGATATTGAGGCACGTGCCGCCGAGAAGATGGCGCTCGATCAGCGCGACCTTCGCGCCCAGTGCGGCGGCCGCATGCGCCGCCGCAAGTCCCGCCGTGCCAGCGCCGATGACGACCAGGCTGTACCGGCCGGCAGGCTGTGGATTGCACCATTCGGCTGGATGCACGTTATTCTGCCGCTGGCGCTCGTATATATCATTCGGCGCTCTCGAGACTGGGTCGTTGAACTGTTCCATAGTTGCAATCCATGCGCTAGGTGAGCTGCTGCAGCCAGCCGCCCCGAAATCCGGCGCGCCGCAATCCGGCACCGGTAATGGGACAGTCCCGCATCAGCCGCCAGATCAGTTGGGTTCGATAATTTTCAATCATCATCACGACGATGCCTTGGTCGAGCCCGAAGTGGCCCGTCGAAACCCAGGCGCGCCGGTCGCCGATGGCGAGGGTCGGATTGAAACTGCTCGTGTACTGCTGCGCGGCCAGCATCTCGGGATAGCGCTGAAGCATATCGCGCGCGGCGCGCAAGGCGTTCTCGGGCGCGAACGGCAGCGATGCCAGCGCCGCCCACCCGCTGAGGGTTCCGTCATCGGGACCATACGGCACACCGCGCGCGGCATAGCCAAACAAGCGCCGCGCCTCGCTTGGCAACCCGAGCGACTGATTGGTGGGTCCGTCGCAGGCAGTCAAACCCCAGCAGCTTTCGTCATAACCGACGAACCGGTGCGGGTTGCGCCGCGCATACTCACGCTGAACCTCGGTCGCGCGCCGGCTGTTCTCGAAGTAGTCGCAGCGCTTTTCTCGCATGAAACGATCCTGAATACCTCGAAAGTCGATCCAAGCGTGGGAGAATTGATGCACGAACAATGGTCCCGCATACAGAAAATCATAGCCATACAAATTCTCCCACTGGTAGGTCGCGGTCCATGCCTCGTAGTTGTGACCCTCCATAGGGTGCGTCGGAGATCCCAGCGCGAGGGCATAGAGCACGATAGCCTCGTTGTAGCCCTCCCAACCGTAGTGAAGGAACCCGCACTCCGGCTTCCAGCCTTGTCGGATGGTCGCCTCGCCACCTTGTGACCAGCGCCAGTCGATGCGCCGGTAAAGCGCATCGGCTATCCCACGCAACGATGCTTCTTCGGAGCTGTCTGAGTTGAAGTAGGTGCTTGCGGTCAGTACGCCAGCGATCAGCAGCGCAGTGTCAACCATCGACACTTCCGAGCGCCAGACGCGGGCGCCGGTATGCATGTCGAGGAAGTGATAATAGAAACCTTTGTACCCTGTTGCATCTGGGCTTCCGCTCTGATCGCTGTCGTGAAAGAACCGCAATACCGAAAGGCAGCGGTTAACTGCGTCGGCTCGCGTCATCCAGCCGCGCTCCACCGCCACCGGATAGCTCGACAACGCGAATCCGACCACGGCGATGCTGCAGGGCGAGTTCTCACGCGAGGTATCGGCGACAAGTCCGTTGGCAGGATTGACCTCCTGAAGGAAGTAGCCGAAGGCGGCGCGCTGCAGGCGGTCAAGTAGCGTTTCGTTGCTCAACACGGTGTCCATCGAAGTCTATCCCCGACTTTGTCGCGCGGAAATTGCGGAGCGAGATAGAGGGTGCGCCCTAAGCGGCGGCCCCAGCAGCATCCAGCCGATCCTGACACTATCACTGACGTTCTTTTTTACGGCGCGCCTTACCGATCTCGTGAAGCGGACGAAATCGCAAGAGTTGCACTCGCTTTGCCCAGTACTGGCCACCGGGATCGATGTTGAACTTCCTCCGCAGCGTGGTCGCGTCGACCTCTTCCAGAGCGCGATCATTTCGCGGCATCGTTTTCAGCGCCCTCAACGCCGCTCGCCGTCGAGGCTGCGGGGAGGCTACCAAAGCTACCAAAGCTCCCGAAGGTCGATCGCACGATGGCAACACGCACGGTTTTTTCCATGTTCATCCTCGCCAAATTGAGCCGGAATTGATTTCAGGTGGACGAAGACGTGCTCGGATAAAGCTCACACCTGCCCGGTTGTAAAAAAGCGTCGGTTTTTGAGCACACACGGGTTCATTTGAAACCTTTCTGCAGGCTGGTCTGCGACCTTTGCAGCACCCATCGGGCGATCACGCCTTCTTCTCTCCAAGTTTTCAGCAGCGCGGCGTTTACCCAGTTAATTCGACATGAATCGATGCAAACCGTGCTCTTCAAGAAGTGACCGCGTAACTCCTCCAAAAGCCCATTCCGTGAGCCGGCTGTGACCGTAGGCTCCCGATACGATCAAATCGACATGCAGCGCGTTGGCGATATCTCCGATCGTCCAATCGCTGGTTTTCCATGGAAGTATTTCCGCTCGAGTTTTTACGCCCTGATAACAAAGGTAGGCCGTAACATCGGCAAGGCTCTTCCACATGTCGTCGTTCGCGACATCATCAACGGTGATTACGCCCACCTCCTTTGCCAATGATAGAATAGGTATGGCGGCGGCGACGGCACGTCTGGCTTCGCGGGTGTCTTTCCATGCGACCAGAATCCTGTTCACCAGCAAATGTTCAGCCCCAATGGCGGCGGCCATCAATGGTCGTCCCGCATGGAGTAACAAGTTGCCGAGATCGACCGTCCGATGAACGTTGCCGACAGACGCTCCATGAGGCGATCCCGTGACTATGAGATCGGCCATGCGCGCGGTTTTGATCAACAGGCGGGTTGGGTTGCCAATTGCGCCGCGCCACTCGGTGTTTACCGTTTCACCTGCAATGCTCTCGAACTCAATGCGCAGTTCTTCGAGCCGTCGCTCGATGTGCTCGCGCTGGCGCATCATAATCTCGCCATCGAAGACCACGCCTTCCGCGGCGACAACCGGTGGAGGAACGTCGGCAGCGGAGATACCAATCAGCCGCGCATCAAAATGCTTGGCCAGATCGACGCCGAGCTTAATAAGGGCGGCGGCGTGACTATCGATGTCAAGAGCGAGGAGAATTGATCTGTATGCCATAGCGGTTCCTTCGATTGCATGCGCCAAATGAAGCCCGTCGGCAGGAATCTCAGAAGCGCGGAGGCCGCTCCAAGCGCACTCCTTGACGCGCGAAATCACAATCGCCGCGTCTGAGAAACGGAGTTATTTGGGTCTATCCGCGTTGGAGCACGAGGGGGTTGGTCAGATCAGGCGGCGCGCTCACAGCCTTACGTTCTCGCCAATCGACACACTACGCAAACGATTTTTGTCAGCAATTGAATGCAGCTTTTATGATAGCCATCCACGAAGCTAGGACGCGCAGCAGCCGAGCCGATGGGGGGTGTGTAAGAGGTGTCCGCGGTAAAGTTCGGCCGATATCGTTCGTTGCAAAGCGTCTACAACGACTCACATCAAACCAATCGGCAGGCTCATGCCAGCCGCGCCTTGCTCGCGATTCACCCGATATCAGTGCCACGCGCTGATGGGGCGGGAGGTGGTCCTCCGTCGAAGTAACTGCGGGCTCATGGCGACGCGACTGGCGGGCGGGAGCCAGCGCGGTACCGCCCTCGGCCAGCGCGCGATACCTCAGGAACAATGGCTCGAAAGACCTGCGTGGCCCGATCTCCGCGCCAAACCGGGAAACTTGGCTCCCTCCGACTGCCTAATCCACCCCGCACGCTGTTCGACACTGCAGTCCTTAGTTTCGTCATGACCGCACGAGATGCGACGCCAAACGGAGGGGAAATCTGTGTCATCACCGAGCGATTTGTGCAGACGACCCCGACACGTGCACCGCCCGGGGCTGGAATCACACTTGCGTTCGCGTCGAAGACCACGGGTACGGCATGGCTCCGAACGTCTAGGGTGCTAGGCGGCCCCTTCTTCAAACCTGGAAATCGGTAACTGCTCGTCAACCAACCAGACCGCCGCGAAGAAAATTCTACAACCCAATATTGCCGTTTGAAATAGCGTGCAGGCCAGCGATCGCGGGGCCCACGACGCTTTCGTCGGCGTTAGCGGATTGCACCGCGTAAACCGGATAGGAGAATTGCGGCATGTCGGGCACAAGGTGCAACTGCCCCGTGGCTACGTAAGGCTGAACCGCACCCATTCTGAAATACCCGGAACCACCAGCCGCGAGAACGTAGTTCAGCGCGAGTGGACCGAGATCGAAAGAGAGATCAGGCGCGGCACTCGGGAAGTTCATCCCGTGGTGAAGTCCAAAATCCGGGCCCCAGTCCATATAAACATAGTCGGCTATGTCCACGCGCGCTTCGGAATTGGTGGTCGCGAGCACGAGCTTCTCTTCCATGAGTAGATCGATTTTCAGACCTGGCCTATGTTGGGGTGCATACATGATCGCCACGTCCACCGTTCCCGACGCGACCTGATTGATCAGATCCTGCGGCACGTCGACGTGTACTCTAAGCGCAATATCCTGAAGCGAGCGCCGCATCCATCGGACCCAATCGAGCAGAAGGGGTTGCGCAAGGCTGACTTCGCTGCCGACCGTCAGAACGGCCCGGCGGCCCGGCGGCACTGCAACCTGATGAAGGGTTCGCTGCCATAATTGGACGAACATCGGGGCGTGGCGCAGGAACTGCTCGCCAGCCGGGGTGAGAGAAGCTCCGCCTTTGTGACGAACAAAAAGTGCGCGGCCCAATTGCTGCTCCAGGTTGCGGATTCGTGCACTTACGGTGGTCTGAGCGACATTCAAGCGCTCCGAGGCCCGGATGAAACTCCCTGTCGATACGATTTCGATAAAAGTGCGGGCGAGCTCAATGTCCATAAGGTTTCATAACATAAAAAATCTTTTCAGACGCCCGATCGCAATCGGAATTATTGCCACATATTTTAGCTTTTTGAACAACAAGCGCCGTGTCGGCGAAATCTGGGCCAATGTCGACCAGCTGAGACTAGTTTGCATGCACGCTCCATTCGGGCGTGACGCGTAGATCATGATCGGCGAGTGCGAGTTTCGTGAAGCCATCGTTGTGACACGTGGGCGACGCGCGACGTCTCCAGTGTGCCGGTATAAGCCATTGATAGCCGGCCTGCCGATGATCGGCGATCTTGCATACGCTCCGTGGTGGGACGTCGATCCAAGCGTAAGCCACGGCCCAGTCACTCACGACATGGAGGGCCAAAGGCCTCACCGCGGCGAAGGGTCGCAATAGGCGTTCAACGGCTGGCCGGATGTCATCGAGGTGCCCACTTTCCGACGGGGTCGATCAAGCGGAACACGGGTGGCGCGGACGACCTGGACTTTGCTGCAACTCGCTTCGACGTGTGGAACCCAAAATGGGGGTCAAACCGGAAGAATCCCTTGCCGCGTTGCTTTCGAACATTCGTGCTTGTCGCGCGTGTGCTGGAGAATTCAGCCATGAACCACGCCCGGTGGTCCAGCTAACCGCCGAGACCAAACTCTTGATCTGCGGCCAGGCACCTGGACGACGCGTGCATGAGAGCGGGCTGCCGTTCGATGATCCCTCAGGTGACCGCTTGCGCGAGTGGCTTGGGCTGGATCGCGGTGTCTTCTACGGGGACGCGCGAATTGGCGTGGCCCCCATGGCGTTCTGCTTTCCCGGGACAAATCCCGAAGGCGGTGACTATCCGCCACCGGCCCGGTGCGCAGCGCTCTGGCGACGGTCGCTCCTGTCTTGTTTGCCTAACGTGGAACTGACGCTCTTGGTGGGCGGTTACTCCCAGCGGTGGGCTTTGCAACATACGTCGGGGCAATCAATGACAGCGACCGTCGCGGCTTGGCGCACCTATGGTCCAGCAGTGATCCCGTTGCCTCACCCTTCCTGGCGCAGTACAGTCTGGCTGCGTCGAAACCCTTGGTTCGAGAGTGAGTTGACGCCTCATTTGCGCGCGCGGGTTGCCGAGATCCTAGCTCGCGTGGCTGCCGGCCATGAGACATGCTCTCCGGCCCATTAATATTCATCTGAAGCTTATGATGGCTGCGAGATGCCCTAGCAACGACGGTGTCGTCAACAGCCCGGCAGCGGTGCTCCATCTGTGAGTTGGCTGTAACGGGTGCCATGCCGAAATCCAAATGGTCGAATGACATTGTATCGGAGCTGATGAAAAGCCAATCTCTGACAGCTTATGCGTGGAAGTCCTTCCGGGGACGGCGCCGAAGCGTCCTGCGGGAAGACGACACTGCTCGGATTTGTCAGTTAACGGCGCACCGTCCGAACAACTTGATCAATTCGACATAAGCCGGTTCAGTCGGTCATTTTCAAGTAGCGAGCGGGTGGCGCCGCCGAAAATCCATTCCCTGAACCTGCTGTGGCCGTAGGCGCCGGATATGACCAGATCCGCGTTCATTGCGTCGGCCACGTCGGGGATGTTTGCGCCATTGGATTTTTCCGGAAACACCTCCGCCTTGGCCTTTACGCCATGCAACGAAAGGAAGGCGACAAGATCGTCCAGGCCGTTCCAGGTTTCGTCGGTTGCCTCATCGTCGATCGTAACGACACGAACCTCCTGAGCCATCTGCAAAAAGGGCATGGCATCAACTACCGCGCGCCTGGCTTCACGCGTGTCCTTCCATCCGACCAAAACCTTGTTGATGCGGAAATTTTCCAGGTTGGTCGATGCTATAAATACGGGCCGTCCTGCCTGAAGGATCAGATTACCGAGATCGGTGGAACGATAAGCGTTGCCGGAAGAGGCACCCTCGGGCGAAGCTGTGACGATGAGATCGGCCACGCGCGCCGATTCGATCAGCAAGCGGGTCGGATTGCCCACGGCCCCACGCCATTCCGTATCAACCGTTGCGCCAGCAAGGCTTTCGAACTCTGCGCGCAGGTCCTCGAGTCGTCGCTCGATGTTCTTCCGCTGGCGCATCATGCTCTCCCCTTCGAAGGCCACTCCACCTTCCATGACAACCGGCGGCGGAATGTCGGCAGCCGAGAGACCTATCAGGCGCGCATCGAAGCGCTGGGCCAGATCGACGCCGAGCTTGACGACAGGAGCAACCATCCCGTCGATGTCGAGATTGAGAACGATCGACTTGTAGCCCATATCGGCTTCCTTCCGTTGGTTGAAAATGTTGCCGGCTCGGCGAACGGAAACCTCGCCAGGTCTCGTCGCGAGTCATAGTTCGCAATGCGGCAAAGCCCGGAGGCCTGCCTCGTGCGTTCCAGCAAACTCAATGAAGAACGATCGTTGGGGGTACTGGGTACGCCGGCCGGCGCGACCGTTAGGCCCCGCCGCCTACTCGAACATGATCCGAGCGGTGCCTTTTTTAGCGATCAACGCTCTGCGAACTTCCTGAATCCGTTCAGCCTGTAGTTTGGTATAGGGGCCCATGGGCCGCGTCTTTTCATTGCCGCGACGGACCTGGCAGTACCAGCGACCGCTGTCCGAAAAGATTTCAACCGAGGTCGGCATCTGGTGGGACTCTTCCCAGGCAACCTCCTTGGCGAACTCGACGATCTTTGAATAATGCCGAATGGGCGCAACGGCGCGTAAATCCGTGGCGACGTTAAACCCCCGCTGCAATGTGGACATAGATCATACTCCTTTCCGTCACGACGACTTACCTGCTCCGCCATTCCCGCTGCGCTCTCCGCTGCTCGAGAGCGCTTTCTAGCCTGCCATTTGGCGCTCCATTTCCGCCTCGGCCTCCAGACTTTCGAGATCGCGGAAGATCGAAGCGACAGCCAACGTGCGCCCTTCCCGTTTGAAACGAAGCAGGCAATCCCTGGCCGCGACATCTCCATCGACCGAGATCTCATCCCATCGCCCGGCATGGCCGACATAGTTGATGGGGACATCGTAATGCTGGCTCCAGAAGAACGGCAGGGCAGCGAATTTCTCCCGACGGCCAAGCATGTTGAGTGCCGCGGTGCGCCCCTGTCTCTCTGCAACGACCCAATGCTCGACCCGAATGTTTTCACCAGTGTGGGGATCGGGCCACCGCGCAATGTCGCCGGCCGCGAATATTCCGGGCGCGCTCGTTTCCAGGAACGAGTTCACCGAGACACCGCGATCGAGCTCAAGCCCAGCCGTCTCGGCAAGCCCGGTGCGTGGCCTCACGCCGATGCCGGCCACGACGAAATCCGCAGCCAACGTCCCGCCACTGCTGAGCTTCAGCTTGCTGCCGTCGATGCTGACCGCGGTATCCTCAAGATGGAACACGACACCTTTCTCCTCATGGAGGGCGCGGATGAAATCGCCCATTTGCGGACCCAGGACCCGCTCCATAGGCCGTCTGTCTGGTGCCACGACATGAACGTCGATGCCGCGCGAGCGCAGGGCCGCTGCAACCTCCAAGCCGATAAAACTGGCGCCGAGCACGATGCAGCGTCGCGCATTCGTGGCTCGCTCGATGATCGCCTTGCAGTCCGCGAAAGAGCGCAGTGTGTGGAAAGGTGATTGCTCGGCTCCGGGAATAGCAAGCCGAACTGGTTCGGCCCCCGTGGCAAGCAACAGCCTTTCGTAGGCAATCCGGGAGCCATCCGCGAGGACAACCTCGCGTGAATGCAGGTCGATGCGATCGGCCTTCGTATCGAGACGCAGGTCGATGTTGTTTTTCGAATAGAACTTCTCCCCGCGGAGCGGAATCCAATCCTCCGGCGCCTTGCCGGCAAGATAGTCCTTGGAGAGGTTCGGTCTGTCGACGGGCGGCGCCTGGTCATCGCTGATCATGACGATGCTGCCCTGGTATTGCTCGCGCCGCAGTGCCTCGGCCGCCGCGAAACCGGCTGCGCCGCCGCCGACAATGACGATCTTCTCCGGAACATGACCGGTGCCTCCATCACGCGGCTTTGGTGCCGACCGTTTTCGCTTCTCGCCTACGAATATCTTGCCTTCCCGCTGTTCGACCGACCAGCAAGCCAGTGGATTGAAAGCAGGCGCTCGCAAGGCTTCGCCGGTCCGCAGATCGAAGCAAGCGTGATGCCAGGGACACCGGACGGTATCTCCCACCACAAGACCGTCGACGAGCGGTCCGCCGTAATGCGTGCATGTCGCCGCGGTGGCGAAGACCTCGGCCCCGCGGCGCATCAGCAACACCTGCTCGTCGCCGCAGTGGCCGACAAGCTTTCCGCCGTCGGGAAGGTCGGACACCACGACGCCCTGGGCCAGATCCGGTCCGACTAATTTGGTATGGACTTCAGCCATTTTCTTCTCCTTGGCAGCCGAGGACGGAAATTTATCCGACCAACCAGACACGGGGCGCCTTGCGCCCCGGCCAACATGCCTTCGGACCTTCGGCATCAACCTGCGTAAAAACATTTCGGCCGTGTAAGCCGATGCAGCCAATCAATACCCATGCCCTAGTCTCTTGCCATTGCGAGCACCACGCAAAGGAATTTAATCGGCAATTGCATGCAATATTTATGATAGGCGAAGAATCCTGACTGGGCGGACAAAGTGCAAGAGGTCTTTCTTCCGGAACAGAATGATCACTGGGCGCCATTTTCTTCTGCCTTGGGCAATTCCTTGGGAGAGCTGCTGCAGGCAATTACAGGATCGCTTGCCCCGTCTTTCCCCAATCGGCAAGGAAGGACTCGAGGCCCCTGTCGGTGAGTGGGTGTTTGGCGAGGTTTCTGAGCACCGCCGGCGGTACGGTGGCGATGTCGGCGCCTGCGATCGCCGCCTGTTTGACGTGGAGAGGAGTGCGAATTGAGGACGCGAGGATTTGCGTCGTGAAGGATTTGTCGTTGTCGTAGATCGCGCGGATTTCTCGGATCACTTCCATGCCGTCCTGACCGAGATCGTCGAGCCTGCCGACGAACGGCGAAATGAAGGTCGCGCCTGCCTTGGCTGCGAGCAACGCCTGGTTGGCTGAAAAGCACAGTGTGACATTGACCTTGTGCCCGATCTGACTGAGCGCCCGGCAAGCCCTGAACCCATCCCAGGTCGACGGCACCTTGATCGCCACATTCGCGGCAATGCTGGCCAAACGCTCCCCCTCAGCAATCATGGCGTCGAACTGGATCGCCGTTACTTCGGCTGAAACCGGGCCCTCGACCGTCTGGCAAATCTCCTTGATCACATCCCTGATCGGTCGGCCGGTTTTTGCGATAAGGGACGGGTTTGTGGTCACCCCGTCCAGAATGCCAATAGCGGCAAGCTCGCGAATTTCAGATATGTCGGCGGTATCGACAAAGAATTTCATTGTTTTCTCCTCAACGTGAACGTGTCCATCTTTGCTTTGATGAGGCTTCTTAAGTTTGGTTCCAGAAAGTTGATCTTGGTCTCGCTGTGGTGATCGCACGCCCCTGTCTTTTGAAAGCCAAAGGCGGCCCGCCGTGACGTCTCTATCGATGTCTCAGCAACACCTCTCGAAGGACGATGGCATCGTTGTGAGCCTCGTCATGAGCCGAGTAGACGAGAGTGACTGCGCCCTCCCGTATCAGGTCGCGCAGTCGGTCGAGTTCATCGCCATGCTCATGAAGTTCCGCCGCATACCGCCGGCGGAATTCCACCCAGCGGGCGGGATCATGTCCGAACCATTTCCGAAGCTCGGTGCTTGGCGCGAGCTCCTTCATCCAATGGTCGATGGCGGCCTCGGTCTTCTTGACCCCGCGCGGCCAAAGCCGGTCAACCAAAACCCGCTTGCCATCGTCGGCAGCCGGGCTCTCGTACGCCCGCTTCAGTTTTACTCTCTCGTTGAAGATCTTTTCGCTCATCGACGTCATGTCTCGTCCGGCTCCGTGTCGTTGACCGCATCGAGAAGGTCGGAGAATTCTTTTCTCAGGATTCTCTCATCGGCTTGATCCGATACGAACATGAAGATGTCGCCGCGGTACCTCTCGATCCAGCGACGACCCGAGCCATACCGGCGCAGGTAGTTACCGATCTGATGTATCGTGGAATAGCCAAGACCTTGGTGCAGAAGGAATTTCATCAAGCTTGTGCTTTGCAAGTCGCGTACATGACTCAGGGGGCGACCTTCTGTCCCTGAGTGTTGAACTGTTTCAGATAGGCGATCACGTCGGCGATCTCCTGGTCCTTGCTGAGACCGGCGAATGTCATCTTTGTGCCAGGCACCAGCTTGCGCGGCGCCCGCAGGTAGGTCGTCAGCGTCGGTTCGTCCCAGGTCAGACCCGAGTTCTTATTGGCCGCGGAATAACTGTACCCCGGGTACACACCAGCCGTTCGTCCGACAACGCCGTTCAAGACCGGACCTACTCCGTTCTTTGCGTCGGGGCCGACCTGGTGACAGGCCATGCAGCGTTTGAAGACGACGGCCCCGGCTTCAGCATTGCCAGGAGATGTGTCCTGCGCATGGGCCGAACCGACTGCGGTGAGAACCGCGGTCGCCAATCCAAGCATGATCGATTTCATGTGTGCTGCCTTCAATGAGTTATGGGTTGGTTCCGGTCGAGCCTGCTCGCGGCAATATGGGGTTCAAAACACACCCAGCCTGCCGGACCCGAACCGCGGATCCGGATCCGGCAGGCGTAGCCTCAGGAGGGAACCAATGGGCCCGGGCTCTTCAGATACTGGTTCTTGATCGCGTCCACGGCCCAATAGGCAAGAGCACCTACCGGCCCGGTCGGATTCTTCCCGGCGTTTTGCGGAAACACGCAAGCGCCGGTGACGAACACGTTCGGGACATCCCAGACCTGAAGATATTTGTTCAGAACGCTGGTGCTCGGGTCAGCGCCGAAGACTGCTCCGCCTGTGTTGTGCGTGCTCTGATAAGGCACGATGGAATAGGGCACAGGCGGGATGCTCCGATCGACCTTGGTCGCACCCATTTCCTTGGCGATCTTCACGCAGATGTCGGCCTGACCGTTCATCTGCTTTACCTCGTTGTCCTGGAAGTCGAACGTCATCCTCATCAGCGGACGTCCAAAGACGTCGGTGTAGGTCGGATCGAGGCTTAGATAATTCTGTCGGTAGGCCATCACGGCGCCTTGATTGCCAACGCTGGCCGCGTGGTCATAATTGTCGACCACTGCCTGCTTCCAGTCGGAGCCCCAGCGCGGTGTGCCGTGCGGAGTTGGATGCGACTGGATAGGCCGGGCGCCCGAGTTGCTGCAGCTGATGCCGCCGCCGCCGATATAACCGGCCTTCACGAAATCATAGTTGTCGCCGTTGAAATCATCCATGCAGGTACCGAGCGCACCGGCGCCCATGTAGCGGTTCAGGATGGTCTTCTTGTCGAAGAAGGCGGTGGCCCCGCCACCGCACTGATAGGCATAGTTGCGGCCGACCACGCCCTTCCCCGTTGCCGGATCGTAGGGCACGCCGATGCCGGACTGCAGCAACAGATTGACGTTGCCGAGCGCATAGGCCGACAGGATGATGAGGTCGGCAGGCTGTTCGAATTCACGCCCGCGTGCGTCGAGATAGGTGACGCTGACCGCCCGCTTGCGGGTCGAGTCGAGATTGACCTTCAGTACGATCGAGTTGGTGCGCAGCTCGAAATTCGGGTTCTTCACTGCCAAGGGAATGACGGTGAAATGCGGGCTGGCCTTGGCATTCGCTTCGCAACCGAACCGCTCGCAGAAGCCACAGTAGTGGCACTGGCCGAAGGCCACGCCATCGGGGTTGACGTAATCCCGCGACGCGTTTGACGACGGATTTGGAAAAGGGTGGTAGCCCAGATTGCGGGCCGCCTTCTCGAACATCACCATGCTCTGCGCGGCAATCATCGGCGGATTAGGGTACTCTTCCTTTCGCGCTCCCTCGAAGATGTTGCCACCATCGATCTTCCGACCGTTGATATTGCCGGCCTTGCCTGAGGTGCCGCAGGTTTTTTCAAACTTGTCATAATAGGGTTCGAGATCGTCGTAGGTGATCGGCCAGTCCTGCAGGTGCATGTCCGAAGGGATGATCTTTTCGCCGTACTTGTCGACGGTCCGGGTGCGCGCCTGATGGTCCCATTCGAGCCAGCGCCAGGTCACGCCGTTCCAGTGCACGCCGGCGCCGCCGACGCCCTGGCCGGGCAGGAAGGAGCCGAGTTGACGCATAGGCAGCGCCGTTTGCGATTCACCATTGCGGAATGTGATGGTCTCCCGTCGCACGTTCTGCATGAGATCGTAGCGAGCCGCGTAACGCAATTCGTCATGGATTTCTGGGTCGATGAAGTCCGGATTGGTGTCACGCGGGCCTCCCCGCTCAAGGGCGACGATCTTCAGCTTGGTGGATGCAAGCTCCTTTGCAATGATGCCGCCTGTCCACCCAAGACCGACAATCAGGACATCGACCAGGTTCAGTTTGGTGGTCATGTCAAAATCTCCTTCTTCCGCCGATCAAATGAGGTCCTGGATACCCTTCGGTTCAGCCTTGTAAGGCTTGTTCCGGAAGGGCTCGATCTTGTCCGCGTACATGGCATCCGCGCCGGGAAAGCCGATCATCTTCCAGGCAGCCGCGTCCTTGTTTCCGCCATACATCGGGTCCGCGAAATAACCCTCGATCGTGAGCTGGAGTAAAAGCCCGAAGAAGGTTGCCGTCGGGACTGTCGGAAGCTCGATCTTGTTGCTCTCAAGGTCAGCCAGGACCTCGGCACGATCTTTTGCCGACAAGCCCTCGAAGGTGCTCTTGTGGCTTTTCTGCACGTAGGCCCTGACGTCGGCGATGCCGGCTCGGATCACTTCCGAGGGCGTCATCGGCAATTGATAGCCCTGCTCGGGCGTACCCTCGCCAAACGGCCCTTCCAGATACAACCGGTCACCCTTGCCGTATCCGCCGGCCATCTGCCGGTCGACGTAGGTCGCAACGCCGAGTTCCTTGGCGCCGGGGCCGGTTGAATCGCTGGGAATGAGCGTATCGACCGCCGCCTCGATGAAGGCGGATTCGTCGACATTGAAGAATTCGTAGCCCGTGGACCCAACATGCGATTTCGCGGCGGCGGTTACGTGACGATGCGTTTTGCCCGTCGCCGCGGCCACCATTTCGTCCGCCGATGCGGACCCGCCGAGCGGTAGTGTACTCGCTGCTGCCCCAGCAGCGCCGAAAAGCTTCAGAAAGTCGCGACGCCCCACATCGCCTTGGCTCTTTTCTCTCGTCGACATGATCTCTCCTTGTGACGCCGCAGGCAAAACGATGGGTAAGGATGAAGAGAGCTTGTGCTCGCTCCAACCGCGCTGTGCAGCAGCCAGCGCTAAGCTTGGTGGATTTCCCGAAGGCTAATGGAGGTGTGATCTATCTGACAAACGAAATTAATCGGCAAATGGATGCAGTTTTTGTGCAGATGTCATGTCGACCGAATGGAGGCGTTGCTCCACCTGGTGATCGGGCTGAGCAGCCCGGAAAATTCACGCAATTATGTTGATCTTTGAGCGCAATGTTTATGTTAAGATCCTCTATGGATGTCGAACTCGCTCGCTCTTTTCTCGAGATTGTCTCGACCGGGAGCTTCATTCGAGCTTCGGAAAAGCTGAATGTGGCTCAGACGACCGTGAGCGCGCGAATCCGCAACCTTGAACAACAACTCGGACGTCCACTTTTTGTCAGGCATAAGGGGGGGGCTTCGCTCACTCCCGCTGGTGAGCAGTTCCTGCGTCACGCTCCGATGTTCGTCCAGTTATGGCAGCGCACGCGCCATCAGGTCGCTGTGCCGTCGGGCCGTCGCGCTGTTCTGACTGTCGGCAGCGAAGTAAGCATTTCGCAACCGCTCTTGCTCGACTGGGTCCAATGGATGCGTCGATCGCTTCCGGACATTGCACTTCGCGTGCACGTCGATGTCCCGCAGGATTTGATAAATCAAGTCGCTTCGGGGATGGTCGACGTGGCAATTATGTATGCACCCCAGCATCGGCCGGGCCTAAAGATCGATCTGCTCATGGAAGAAAAACTCGTGTTCGTGACCACTGATCTAGATGGTGCCGACTATGTCCAGGTGGATTGGGGGCCGGAATTTGCGCTCAACCACGAAATGAATTTTCCGGATGTCGCACCGGATCTCTCTTTTGATCTCGGTCCACTCGCGCTCAGCTATCTCCTTGCAACCGGCGGATCCGGCTATTTCAGAATGAGCATGGTGCTGCCTCATCTTGAGGCCAAGCGGCTTCACCTTGTGTCCGACAAGCCGCAATTCTCCTATCCAGCCTATGCGGTCCAATCTGCTAACGCGGATGCGACCGTAGTGCTTCCTGCCTTGGCGGGATTGCATGCTGTCGCAAGCGGCGGCATCCAACTGTAGGTATTCTGGCTCGACGTTTAAGCTTCGGTTGGATTGACATGAATTGGAGCTCGACCGTCGTTCCAGCCCTCGTCTCTCTGACGATGCAGACCTTGTCGCCTTTGTCGAAAGCCATATCACGAACGACAAGACCACGCCGCCGACCTAAGGGTCAGGCGTGGAGTTTCGCCCTAGGAACCTAGAATCAAAGGGAGGAAGTCGCGCCGTGTTGCCGCCGAACCAAATGACTGCAACATAATTGTTTTCAATTTATCATAAATTTCAATTGCTTCGTTTCAATAGAGTGCCAATACTTCGACGGTGTATTGCGTGCCAGCTTTATCGTGCGTGCGAAAGTAGTGCCGCCCACGCGCGTAAAGGCGACCTTTGTCCGTCAATTGTAAGGACCTGCGACATGAGATTCGACAGAGATATCAAACAAGACTTGGAAAGCGAATTGAAATGGGACCCTGACATCAATGCCACCGACGTCGGTGTCACCGTCAAAGAGGGCGTTGTTTCGCTTACTGGGTACGTCCCGTTCTATATGCAGAAGTACGGGGCGGAGAAAGCGGCGAAGCGAATCAAAGGAGTCCTCGGCATTGCCAACGATATCGAAGTTCACCTTCCTTCCAGCCATCAAAAGACAGATCCGGAACTCGCGCGGGCGGCAATCGAGGCAATCTCCATCGAGTTTCCCTCTTCTCACGAGCGGTTCAAGGTAATCGCGAACGAAGGTTGGCTTACCCTGGAGGGCGACGTCGAGTGGCAATATCAGCGCAATCAGGCTGAAATCGCCACGCGGAAACTTCACGGCGTCAAGGGCGTCATTAATCGCGTGGTGCTGAAGCCGCGCGTGGCCCCTGTGGAGATTAAGGCCAAGATCGAAAATGCGTTCAAGCGAAGCGCCGAGGTCGACGCGCAGCATGTCAGCGTCACCGCCGATGGTGGTGAAGTAAGCCTCGCCGGTACAGTAAGTTCGTGGTCGGAAAAGCAGGAGGCCGAGCGAACCGCTTGGCGAGCGCCAGGCGTTGTCAGGGTCCATAACCACATCAACATTGTAGGCTAGGTCATCGTCTTCGGAGATGAGTGCCGCCCGACCGCTGTTCTATCGCAGTTGCATGATGAGGCCGGTCACAAGCCGGCGAGGGTCCGGCCCGCGAACAATCCCCCACCGACCTTCAGCCAGTTGGCGTCGTAGCGGTCGGGGAGATTTATCCCAGAGCCATGTGACCAGCATGACGAGCACCCCCAGCATGAACGCCCACGCGACGAAGCCATGCGCGTATCTCGCCCAGAATGACCACGTCGAGAACGCGTCCGGTCCGATCAGCGGCATCAACAGACGTTTCCCGAATACGAGATTCAGACCGGTAATAGCCAGGATGATGAAGGCTGTGGCAGTCGTCCAAATGTGCGAGCCGCTCGCTGGCGTTGAAGCGCAGGATCCTGACGCCTGATTCACCTGCCGCGGTGCGGATGCGGCCTCTGACAAAATAGAACAGCCCCAGCACGACCACAATGCCCAGGATGGCAATGCCGCCGATCCAGGGCAGCGCGCGCTCATGGAAGCCTTGATAGTCGCGGCCCTGCGGCTGCTGCAACGTGGCGGCCTTGCCGTCCGGTATCGTGACGCGGCCCGGATCTTGTTGAGTTCATCGAGAAGCTGCCGCTCGTTGACAGCCTGGGCGGTCGCGTAGCTTCCTGACACGCCTTCCTGCGCACCGGCCGGAACGACAAGCAGGCAACTAGACAAACATCATGACGATGATCGCGCCGATAACTATCAGGACAAGCCCACCAATAAGCATTGGCAGTAAGCTGTTGTCGGGGTCGATACCAGAATCGATCTCCCTCTGTGACGGCTTGTCCTTATTCTTTGGTTCGGGCATGGGGCGTCTCCATCGGAGCAAAACGGCATGTGCCGAGGCAATTAAGCGAGGTTGTGCGCGCCGCCGGTGCTAGATGGTCTTTTCGGACTGCCAAGAAAGTCCTTGGGCATCAGCATGATGTCGGCCAGCGTGTAGCGGTCCAGGGTGCTCTGGAACGAGGCAATCGCTTCACCGAACATGCCTGAAAGCTTGCAAGTGGCGGTCAGTGCGCATTTGTTTCCGGTGGCGAAACATTCAACCAATGCGAAATCTGGCTCCGTCAACCGCACGACATCGCCGATCCGGATCGTCTCGGGCCGACGCCCGAGAACAAGACCGCCGGAGCGGCCACGGATTGCCTTCAGATAGCCGCTGCGGGTGAGGGTATTGGCCACCTTGTTCAGATGCGTCTTCGATACGTTGAAAGTGCGCGCAGCCTCCTCGATCGTGATGAGCCGGCCACCGGCTGAGGCGGTGTACATCAGCATTCGCAATGCATAGTCCGAGAAGGCAGTCAGCCGCATGCATGTCTCCTGCTGTCCGTGCCAAAACAGTCTGCATCAAAGGTCTTTGTCGACAATAGGTGCAATGCCAATCGTGGTCTCGCCGCGGTTGAAGGCGATCGCCAGACGGAAACTGTGCGCGATACGAAACGCGCGATCCATAAAAAGCGCTGCCACCTCGGGCGGGCACATGCGGCGCACCGTTGTGCGAAACAACTTTAACCAGCGACGAAAATGCGCCGCGCCGAGGTCGCGTATGGCCAGGTGTGGCGGCAATGGCCGGCCTTCATATCGGGACGTCCGAAGTAACGTCGCAGACCAGAAGTCGCACATCTTCGCTAGATGATGTGGCCATTTGTGCGGCTCGATCCGATCGCGGAAAATGGGACCGAGAAGGTCATCATGTCGAATTTCGGCGTAAAAACCGTGGACCACCTCGCGGATCATTGTCTCGTCGAGCAAATCCGGCAACGGAACGCCGTCGACCACAATCGTCCCTCTGCTCTGGCCATTCTGGCTCATCTGTTTGCTCCTGGCTCTCTCTCCAATCCGAGGGGGTTCAAGCCTCTGGGTTGTCCCTTCATGATCGTCATAAAACATAGATTGTCAATCTATGTTTTATCTGAAAGCTCCTCCAAAGTCCGGTGACAAGGAAGGCATGGGACCTGCGCGTTGCTGAACTGCCTGACCATCGTAGTGCCAAGCCCGACGCGGCTAGTGTGCAAAGTGGTTGAAATTCCCTGACGCGGCATACCTTCCAGAGTGGCCAACGCCTCATCGGATGACCGAGCCAATCGGAGTCGCTCCCGAACCTGAGATGCCCGGAGCAGCCGGCATATTTGCGAAAGGGCAGGGAGGAATTCGGAAGCGGCCGAGCGAGGCCAAAGGACCGTGTAGATGAGATCGACAGGGTCGTCGTCCGGGCCCTCGAAATCAATAGGCTGCGCCAGGCGGCTTAGAGACGCGACAGGTGACGAGATTGTGTCAAGCACAGCGTGGGGGATCGCCACGCCACGACCGATACCCGTCGAGCCGCGATACTCGCGCTCGATAAGGCTGCGGAGAACTAGCTGTTCGTTAAGGCCATTTCTCCGCGCAATTCTGATTGCAATTTTGGACAAGGCCGATTGCTTTCCCTTTGTGATGAGGTCAAGGCAAATGTCTACTTCTGGCAAAGGCTGGGAGTTCATCAGGTGTACCCTAGACATGGATCCGAACGCGATGCTGATAGCAGCACTGCTCCAGCAGGGCTGAGATCGCTTCAGCTTGGTGGCGAGATTCTGGCTAACCCGGACGCGAAGCCAGAGCCTTTTCGCGTCCGGGCTAGAGGCTTGCTTTGAGGCGCTGCGGCTCTCGCCGGAAATGGAACGAGAAAGCATTCATCGCCTAGACGTAGTAACTAGGTTTTTAAAATCAAGCAACGTTCGGAGTAAGAAGCCGGCTTCAATGCTGCGAGTTGGCTCGCAAAAACTGGCACGAGAATGCGCGTCTACGCCTTGCCTAAGGGTGACTTGCTAGCGCCACCGCTCTCGGGATCTGCCCGGTCGGTTCGTGAACAAAATTCGTTTCTTGCGCCAAGCCCGAAGAATTTGAACAGTGAGTTGTGCAGAAATAATGCACTGAAACGATAGTTAATTTCGTTTGACGAAAAATTGGCCCTCCGACTTACTGGAGGGGCGCGGCAGGCCGTTTCAATTAGCAAAACAATATTCATGCGCCGATCACTCACGTTTCGGCCACCGTGGCTTTTGAATTCAACAAGGAGATACTTATGAAAAAGCTCGCCCTCGCACTTGTCGTGACAATGGCAAGCTCGCTTTGCGCCGTGGCGGCGTCTGATGTCACCAAGTCCCCGCCAGCCGCGCCGTATCAACAAGTTAGCAAGCTGGTGAAGCTGCCCGACTTCCTGCCCGGAATGGGCCAACTTTTTGTCGATCCGGCGACACTGCCAGCGGGTCCGTTTCTCGCCTACGACCATGACGGCAAGCTCGTCAGCACAATTTATATGCTGCCGATCAAGGACCTCAATCCAGATAAACGTTTTGACGAACTGGCGGCGCCCGGCGGCAATGTCGACCACGTCGACGTTTACTACAATGCCGGCCATCCGGGAGTAGAAGAGCCGCATGTGCACGTGGTGCTGTGGCATGTCTCCGCCGCTGACGAGGCGCGGGTTGCCAAATGACACTCACGCGCCGTGAGATACTGGGTGTGGGCGGCGGTCTTGCCGCCGTCCTTTCCCTCTCTTCTGTGGCCGTGTGGGGCGGCGAGATGGTCGAGATCAAGATGCAAGGGCGCGACGACGGTTCGCACGTTTGGTTCGATCCGATAGGCATTCTGATAAAACCAGGACAGACGATCCGATGGACCAATCTCAATCGCGGCAATTCGCACACGACAACTGCCTACAATCCCGCAAACTTCGAGCGACCGCTTCGCATGCCCAAGGCTGCAAAACCGTGGAACTCCGACTATCTCCTGCCCAACGAAAGCTTTTCGCTTACCTTCACTGAGCAGGGAGTCTACGACTATTATTGCATCCCGCATGAGCATGCTGGAATGGTCGGCCGCATCATCGTCGGCGAACCCGAGGCACATGGCTGGGCCGAAATGGTCGGAGCAAATGGCGATCTTCCGGAAGAGGCCCTGAAGGCATTTCCGACCGTCGAAGACATCATGACGCAAAGGGTCGTTCGACGCGCTTAGATCATGCCTCCGAAAAGGCACGATTAAACAAGGAGAAATGAATACGACGATCAGGCTGCTGGGGACGTTCCGTGGCTATCGTCACTGACCGGCAAGGGGGTCGGCTTCCATGACAGACGGCGTGTATCAATCCGAAGGTCAGCCAGAACCTCAAGGGGAGCCGGACGGGCCCCCTCAGGCATCGGACGCTCCCCAATATACCGGAACCGCAGCCGAACAACGCGGACATATGTCTAATCGGCTTGCCGCATTGGGGGAAATGACAGGCGGCATTGCTCATGACTTCAGAAACCTTCTGGCAGTCATCGAATCCGGCCTGAGATTAGCCGAAAAAAGAGCCGGCGAGCCCCAACGTGTGCGGGCTTACATTGCGATGGCGCGCGAAGGAATCCATCGTGGCATCGAATTGACCTCGCAGTTACTCGCTTTTGCAAAGCATCAGGAACTCGATGCGCATGCAGGGGACTTGAACGAATTCCTAAGGTCCTTCGAACCATTCCTGAGATATGGCGCCGGGCCCGATGTACGCGTCACGCTTGAACTTGGTTCCGATATTCCGCACTGCCTGATCGATCCTGCCCTGTTCGACGCCGCAGTGCTCAATCTCGTCGTCAACGCACGCGATGCCATGCCCAAGGGCGGCGAGATCCGGGTCATCACCGAGCGATTGGTGCAGGCGTCTGGGATACCTGACCCGCCGGGGCCGGGAACCTACGTCCGTGTACGCGTCAATGACCAAGGTTGCGGCATGAGCGCGGAACTCTTGCAAAAGGTGTTCGATCCCTTCTTCACGACGAAGGGCGAGAAGGGCACCGGCATAGGGCTGCCGCAGGTGCAAACATTGACGCAGATGCTCGGTGGTCATGTTCGCATTGCGAGTCAGCGAGGTATTGGAACGACAGTCGATCTCCTGTTCCCGTCAATCGAGTCGGATGTTTGAGAATCGGGTAATTCCTACAATTTGGTGTCGTCCGTGCGACGGAATGCAATCCTAAGGCAGGACCTGCTACGCTCTCCTCGGCTGCGAGGGGACCGAGATCGAAAGAAAGATCCGGCGTCTGCGATCGCCTCTATTTGACGAGGAGTGCGAATCGAGGAGGCGAGGATTTCCGTCGTGAAGGATTTGTCGTTGTCGAGATCGCGCGGATTTCCCGGATCATTTCCAAGCCGTCCCGACCGGGATCGTCGAACCTGCGCCGAAACGGCGAAATGAAGGTCGCGCCTGCTTTGGCTGCGAGCACGCTTGGGTGGCCGTACTGCCGGGACGCCGCGCTGTTCTGACGGTCGGCATCGAAGTCAGTCTGCGCAATTTCTTCTGCTCAAAGGGCTGATGATGCGCGGGTCGGTTCAGGACATCGCGCTGGGGGTATACGTCGATATGCCACGATTTGATCACCAGGCGGCGTCTGGCTCGACATCGCTACCATGTACGCACCCCAGCACAGACCGGAAAAACGATCTGCTTTTGGAGGAAAACTCCTGGTGACCACCAATTCCGAAGCGCGCCGGATTTTGGACTTACCCCAGGGGATGAATTTCCCGAGCGTTGCGCGTCGACATCGCCACCGTGCCACCGGCCGCTCAGAAATCTCGCCAGACACCACTCACCAACAGGGGTCTCGAGTCCTTCGGGCAAGACGGGGCGGGGGATCCTGTGGGTCCCCAAGTGAAATCGAATGCTGATCGCCAAAAGAGGCACCGCTCGGATTATGTTCGACTAGGGTAACGAACCTTGTACGATCAAACGCTGGCGGTTTCTGGCTACAATGATCGACATGAGTTGTTGTTGAAACGTTGCGGGTTAGCCTCCGGCTCAGCGAGTAGCTGCCGACGATGCGCCCGCTGTATAGCCAGGTCGAGAGCATAAGCGATGCGTAAAGACCTCGCAACGCGCTCTTCGGCTTGACGGCGAGATGCTGGTCGATCAGGCGCTTGCGCTCCGCCCTGCACCATCGACAGACATTGGTCCCTGTGGAGGAGGCGCCGGAATTCACCTATCGGCTTACGCCGTCTACCATGAGGCAAGCGGGGCCAGACTTCGGAAGCGCTGCATGGCCACAAGCAGGTGGTGAGATGACTTCGTCCTGTCAGATCCAAATCACTGATCATTCAGCCGGAAAGAAATCCGTCGCCATGCATTGATGAACATGCCTTTTCCGTTCCACACCGTTGGTCACTCGACTCGGTCGATCGCCGAATTCGTCGCTCTGCTGGGGGTCGCCGAGATAACCTTGGTGATCGACATAAGAACCATCCGACGCTCGCGTGCCAATCCGCAGTTCAACGGCGAGGTGCTGCCGGAAAAGCTGGCAGCATTCGCGATCGGATATGAATGCATTGCGGAGCTTGGCGGCCTGCGCGGCAAGGCGCACGACGTTCCACCGGCGCTCAATGCATTCTGGCTCAACCAGAGTTTCCACAACTACGCCGACTACGCTCTGTCCGCAGAGTTTCATGGCGGCCTGAACCGGCTTGTGGCCCTCGGCAGGCAGCGGCGATGCGCCATCATGTGCTCGGAAACGCTCTGGTGGCGCTGTCACAGAAGAATCGTCGCGGACTATCTCATTAGCCGTGGCGAGGCTGTCTTTCATCTGATGGGGCATGACAAGGTCGAGCCGGCGATACTCACTGAAGGCGCGAAGGCAAGGGCCGACGGAACGCTTGTCTATCCGCCCTCACAGCCTTCGGGATAGTCAAGCACTCAGGCGGCCGAGGGACCCGGGTCGTCGAACCCGTCGTCGAAAGTCGCGACGACTTTGTCTGCCTGTTTGTCCTGCTGTTGAATGCAACCAGGGACGACGCGCAGAACCGGGCCGCCCGATCGTCGCGAGTCTGGTGCGGCACCCCCCGCCAGCTTCAACCTCTCACGCCTCGCCGCTTCAGGTTGATAGATGACTTCGTGCACAGTCAGCGTCTCGAGGCGACCTTCCGTCGTCGGGATGGTCATGGACTGACCTTCCGCCAAGCCAAGCAGCGCCAAGCCGCGCGGATTGGTGATCGGCAAAAGCATGCCAACCAGACCGCGCATCTCGTCATGGGCGACGATGCGGGTCTCGGCAGGACCATCATTCACCCGATATGCCACGCGGCTGCTGAGTGTCACGACCGTTGCCGGGATGTCTTCTCGAAACACTACAACTGCGCTCGAAATCTTCTTTTTAAGGATAGCCGAGAATGTATCGCTGCGGGCAGTGTGGCGCTCCTGCATCACTTCAAGAATCGTGTAATCCTTAGTGGTCAGTTGGCAGCTGTCGATAGTGGGCATAATGATACGTCTCCAGCCGGGCCTAAGCGGGGAACCCGGCGTCAAGCGGCTGATCGGGTTTGGAAAGCTACCCCTGTGCCGGACCAGATCGGTCGGCGCAGGGGTCACACTCCCGCGATCAGGCTGCCCGCGTGATTGAGGAGACGGATGGAAACGCCCACGTCCTAGACGCCTGCGACGATCATCGAAGGCTCTGGCGCGCGTCGATCGGCTGCGTCGCGTTCCGGAGCGGGCTGGCTCACGGCGAGCACTGACAGGGCGTGCCGACGCCCGTCCCGGGCGGACCACATGATCGACTGGCCAGCCGAGAGGCCGATCAGGGCCGAGCCAATTGGCGTCAGGATCGAAACCTTGCCTTCGGAGATGTCGGCATCGCCAGGAAAGACCAGCGTGACCGTCTTTTGCTCGCCGGTATCGGGTTTGAACGTCACGGTCGAACCCATCCTGACGATGTCTGCAGAAAGCCAAGCATCGGCGACGATGCGTGCGCGCTCAAGCTCGGCCAGCAACTCATCGGCGGCCTGCGGATCTCGTGCTGCAACGGTGTTGGCAAGCGCGGATAAGCGTGCGTGATCCGACTGCGAGATGCGGATGCTCGGCTTGCGCGGGGTTCTCTTATTGTCTTGCATTTGAGTACTCATGTCTTTGCCTCGTCTCCGGGATCCGCAACGGACCGCCGAGCGCTGTCGGTGCTAGGGAACTTTTATTGCTGGTGCGCGATAATGCAGGGACTGATGCAGTCCCTGCGCCAATGTTACATGATGTTTGCCCCTCGGCCCGGGGCGCGCATGGCAGCCGAGCCGGGGGTTACGATCCCGCTATGGGGCAAACCCGGAAAAGAAAATCGCGACGGATTTTGGCGGCCGTATACATACGCATATAGTTGGGGAAGCAATTTGCGAAGTCAAGGCGGACCGTGTCATGGTCGCCGGCAGGAGATGCCGATCAAGCATTTCTTGCGGCACTGTGGGGCCGCCGCCTGGGATGCCAATCCCAGTAAGGGAGAGCATCGTCAGCGGGATCACGATCCAAACCCGCCGAAGGATAGGGCGGTCTGGCCTTAGGAGAAACAAGAGCTGTCATGAAAATACTTGCGGCCACAGATTTTTCCACCCGTTCACAGCGGGCATTGCGGCGGGCTGGCGTCCTGGCACGGGACCTCAGCGCAGAACTCACACTCGTCCACGTGGTCGACGATGATCAACCATCAGATTTGCTCGAACTGGAAAGACGGGAGGCGCAGAGATATCTTGAAGAACAGATGGTCTCGATCGCCGAACTTCAGGGACTTCGCTGTAGTTCCGAGGTGGTGGCCGGCGATCCGTTCGACGGCATTCTGAAGGCTGCCGAGGAGCGTTCGATCGATCTCATCGTCATGGGCTCGCACCGCAAGCAGTTGCTGCGCGACATTTTTGTTGGAACGACTATTGAACGGGTGATCCGTACAGCTGCATGCCCGGTGCTCATGGTGAACGCAGAAGTAGAACATTCTTATAAAAAGGTGCTGGCAGCTGTCGACATGTCCCAGCCGTCTGCTCGCGCGATCAGGACTGCGAGGGAAATTGGGCTGACAGGTGACGCCAGTCTGTCGCTGGTCCATGGCTTCGATGCGTTCGCCAAGGGAAAAATGTCGAATGCAGGATTGGGCAAGGACGAGATAGCGCGATACGTGGCGACAGAACGTTTGCAGGTTGGGACGGAACTGGTCGCCTTTCTGGAAGCAAACGACGTTGGCATCGACAACTGGTCGCTGCGGATCAAGGAAGCAGGCCCCGTCGAAGCGATCATGGAGGAGATCAGTCAAGTGGCGCCCGATCTGCTGATTATCGGAACGCACGGCCGTACGGGCCTAATCAAGGTCCTTCTGGGAAGCGTGACAGAAAGCATTCTGCGATCGGTCGACATCGATGTTTTTGCGGTGCCACCTGTCCGAGAATGATCGAGCTCATATTTCAAGTGGCTGTCTTTGCTTCTCTTGAGGCTCCACGACTGCCTCGAATGGCGGGACACCATCGTCGCCGGCGCTGCGGTCCCGATAAAGCGCCGAGCGCGCCAGGAGCATAAGCGAGACCGGTGTCGTGACAGTCACGAACAGTCCGATGAGAATCTCGTGCAGGACCGGCTTGGACTGCAGCACTGAATGAAAGACGATCGACGCGATCAAGACACCGCCCATGCCCCACGTGGTCCCCAAGGTCGGCGCATGTACTCGTTCGTAAAAGCTTCCGAACCGCAGGAGCCCGATCGACCCAAGTAGCGTCAGCACCGATCCTAGGATCAGAAAAAACGCCGTGAGCAGAGCCGCCCAGATCGGTAGGTCGTCGAGAGGCATCATTCTATTACCTCGCCGCGCATGAGGAATTTCGCTAGCGCCGCGGTCGAGACAAAGCCGAAAAGCGCGATCACGAGGGCCGCCTCGAAATAGACCGTGCTGCCGGCACGAATGCCGAAGGTGAGGAGCAGAAGCATGGCGCCGACATAGAGCGCATCGAAGCTCAGGATCCGGTCTTGCGCGCGTGGCCCTCGAACGAGCCGCAGCAGAGCGCATGCCATCGCGGCGAGTAGAAGCAATTGAGCGAGGGTAACGGACCATACGATTATTGCGCCGCTCATTCGAAAATCTCCATCAACCGCCATTCATACCGTTGCTTGATCAGATCGATCCACGCCTGCTGGTCGACCAGGTCGAGAACATGGATGCGAAGCCTGCCGCTGCCCGCATGATATTCGACCCAGGCGGTGCCGGGGGTGCTGGTTATGATGCAGGCAAGTACGGCCAACGCAGTCCGGTCGCGCAACTCGAGTGGGAGCATCACGAAGCCGGATGTTCTGTTATTCCGCCTGCCTTGCAGGATAATACCCGCCACGGCGATGTTGGAGCGAAGTATGTCTGCCAGCACGATCAGGGCCAGTTGCGGGATCATGCCCCACCGCCGTATGTTTGGCTTGGCGGGTCGAAGCGCTGCCATTGCCAAGGACGCTGCTAGGGCGATCAGCCCACCGAGTATGACCTGGCCGACGGAGAGTCCGTTGAGCAGCAGCCAGATGATGAGCAGCGACGCTGTCAGCAGCGGATAGGGCAGAGCGGCGCTCATCTGTCGCTCGTCGCGTTGGGGCCATGTCTCGGTCGGGCAGAAAGAACATCCCGTAAATAGTCCGCTGGCGAATGCAGGGATTGGGCGGTCGCATCCATGTAGCGCATCATTTGTCCACCCTGGAATGTCATCAACAGGCAGAGCGTCAACAGAAAGCCTACTGGTACAATCTCCAGGAGCAGCACATGCGGTATGGTGCCTTCGATCGGCGCCCAGAAAATCTGCATGCCGGCTCGCATCGTCGCGATCAGTGCGCACAAACCAGACACGATCAGTAACGTGGCCAGGATCCATGTGGGGCCCGCGATTCCGCCGCCACTAGGCCCCGGGTCGGGCCGCAGCATGGCGGTCAGCAGCGCGAACTTTCCGACAAATCCCGAAAGCGGCGGCAGGCCCGCGAGCAAGAGCCCGCATGCCGCGAAACAGATACCGAGAACTGCCAGCTGGCCGGGAATGGCAACGCCGATTTCTTCCTGTTCCGCCACGTCCTCCATGTCGTCGCCATACGCTTCCATGGTCACTGATAATACGTTCGCGGCAGGATCCTGCACCCGCTCGACGAGCTCGATTAGGAGAAAGAACGCGCCGATCGTCAGGGTTGAACTGACCATGTAAAAGAGGGCTCCGGCAGTGACCTTGGCGTCGGCCATACCGATCGCTGCCAGCAGTGTGCCCGATGAGACCAGGATGCTGAAGCCGGCGAGCCGGCCCACAGCCTGCGACCCCAAAACACCGATGGCGCCGAAGCCCATGGTGGCCATGCCGCCGAACAGCAGCCACGAGTGGCCAAGGCCCGCTGTGACGCCGGCGTCCACGCCAAAAAGCAAAAGGGAGAGCCGAAGGAGCACGTAGACGCCGACCTTGGTCAGGATCACGAACATCGCGGCGACCGGAGCCGCTGCCGCTGAGTAAGCGCTCGGCAGCCAGAAGCTCAGCGGCCACATGCCTGCTTTTACTAGGAAGGCGATGCCGAGGACGGCGGCGCCGGCTTCGAGCAGCATTCGATCGTGCGCCGGAACCGCCGGGATTCGTTGCGCAAGATCTGCCATGTTCAGGGTACCGGTCACGCCATAGATCAGGCTGACCCCAATCAGAAACAGCGACCAAGCCGCGAGATTGACTGCAATGTAGTGCAGGCCCGCCTTCACACGGAGCGGTCCCGAGCCATGCAGAACGAGCCCATAGGATGCAGCCAGAAGCACTTCGAAGAAGACGAACAGGTTAAACAGGTCGCCGGTGAGGAACGCGCCGTTGAGCCCCATCAACAGAAGCTGAAAAAGCGTATGGAAATGCGGGCCGCCTTTGTGCCAGTGCGCCAGCGAAAACGCCAGGCAAGCGAGCGCCAGCACGCTGGTCAGGACCAGCATCAAGGCAGACAGCCTGTCGAGCACGAGCACTATTCCGAACGGCGCAGGCCAATTGCCGAGCAGGTAAACGCTGGTCGTTGCTGCGTCGGGCGGCGCAGCGGCACTGTCGGCCGAGCGAAGCAGAACGATGGCAACGCCCACCATCGCAAGCGTCGAGACGATGCTAATCAGTGCCTTGATGACATGGCGACGCTCGTCCAGCAGTAGCACGAACGCGCCTGCCGCCAGCGGCAGGATGATCGGCACGATCATGAGATGACCTGCCGTTTCCATCAATTGGGCTCCCTGCCGTCAACATGGTCGCTACCCGTTAAGCCGCGCGATACAAGCAGCACCACGAGGAACAGGGCCGTTGTCGCGAAGCCGATGACAATCGCCGTCAAAACGAGCGCCTGCGGTATGGGGTCGGCGTAGTCCGCCGTGTTGACTCCCGCGCCGGATACGAGGACGGGGGGCGCACTCACCCTAAGTCTGCCCATCGAGAAGATGAACAGGTTCACGCCGTAGCCGATGAGCGAAAGGCCGATGATAACCTGATAGGTCCGCGGACGCAGCAACAGCCAAACGCCCGATCCCGTCAGCACGCCGATAGCGATGGCAAGGACAAGTTCCACTACGCGATTTCCTCCTTGGCTTGCGCGGCAATCCGGGATGCGCGCAGTCGGCGGACGGACTGGTGGGCGAGAGCGACGAGCATCAGCACGGTCGCACCGAGAACGAGTGAAAAGACGCCGAGATCGAAAAGGGTCGCCGTAGCCGCCGGCACGGTGCCGATGAGCGGCAGGTCGACGTAGCGGGAATACGAGGTCAGGAACGGGTATCCGAACAGCCAGGAGCCGGCCCCAACAAGCGCCGCCAGGAGAAGGCCGAAGCCGATCCAGTTCACCGGTAGCACCCGCAACCTGTCTTCGACCCAGCGTGTGCCCGCCGCCAGATATTGCAAAATGAAGGCCGCGGCCAATGCGATGCCGGCGACAAAGCCGCCGCCGGGAAGGTCGTGGCCGCGCATGAACAGATAGGCGGCGAACACAATGATCACTGGGAACAGCCATTGCATGATGACCGCGGGGATGAGCAAATAGTCGCTCACTGTATCGCCCACCTGGCGATCGGGCCGGGCCTCGTCAAATGCCTTCTGGACGCGCTGCTGTTCAGGCGATTCTACGTTGTCGGGCGCCGGCCGGAACCGACGAAGCAGGGCGAACGACGTCAAGGCGACGATGCCGAGAACCGCGATCTCGCCGAACGTGTCGAACCCCCGGAAGTCCACCAGGATCACGTTGACGACGTTCTTGCCGCCTCCTTCCGAATAGGCCTTCTTCAGGAAGAAATCGGCAATGGTGACGGGTGGCTTTCGCGTCATGACCGCATAGGCGATAATCGTCATGCCGGTTCCGCATGCCGCGGCTATCGCAAGATCGCGGTAGCGCCGTAGCTTTGCCGCCGTCGTGGCCAGGCTTGGGGTCAGGTCTGCCGACCGCTTGGGCAACCAGCGCAAGCCGAGAAGGATGAGAACCGTAGTCACCACCTCCACGAGCAATTGGGTGAGCGCGAGGTCCGGCGCGGAAAACCAGTCGAAGGTGATGCAGGTGACAAGTCCAGCTCCGCCAAGCAGAACAAGGGAGAACAGTCGGTGGAATTTGGCTTGCCATGCAGCGGCGAGGGCGCACACGGCGCCGATCGCCCAGATGCCCGCAAAGGTGAGATCGACGCCTTTGACCGTCAGCCGACCGGGATCGAAACCTGTCCTGTAGAGTGGCCACGCGCCCGCGGTTAAGGCCGCGGCGACCAGCAACCGAAGTTGCGGCTGGAGCCGACGCGTTCCAAGAGCCCTTTCCATAAACCGGGCACCTCTCCACGAGACTGCCACCATCACGCGCTCAAAGACGCGCTGGCCCCTGAGACGGCGAAAGTAGGGCGGCCCGTCGTGGCAGCGGGCCAGATAATCCTTCAGGAACAGATAGAGGATCGCACCGCCGGCGAGCGCCAACACGCTCATGAACAGGGGAATTGTGAACCCATGCCAGACGGCCAGGCTGTACTGCGGCGTCGCGGATCCCAGAACGGAGGTAACGGCGGTGTGAAGGAGCGGGCCGATGGTCAGGCCGGGAACGGTCCCGACCAGAAGACAGACCAGAACAAGAAGTTGGATCGGAAACCGCATGAAAAACGGCGGTTCGTGGGGGTTGCGAGGCAGATCAGCCGGCAGCGGCCCGAAAAACACGCCGTGAATGAAACGTGCGGAGTAGGCAACTGCGAAAGCGCTGCCCAGGACGGCTGCATAGGGCGCAGCGGTATCGAGAATGGACTCCGCGTGCGTTTGGATCGCCTCGGCGAAGAACATTTCCTTGGAGAGAAATCCGTTCAGGAGCGGCACGCCAGCCATTGCGGCGCTTGCCACCATGGCTAACGTCGCAGTGTAGGGCATGAAGCGAAAAAGTCCCCCCAGCCGCTGCATGTCGCGCGTTCCGGTCTCATGGTCGATGATTCCGGCGGCCATGAACAACGAGGCTTTGAACGTGGCGTGGTTCATCATGTGGAAGATGGCGGCAACCGCCCCTAGTGGGCTGCCGAGGCTGAGCAGAAGAGTGATCAGACCTAGATGGCTGATGGTTGAATAGGCGAGCAAGCCCTTTATGTCCCGCTGGAAGATTGCAAAATATGCTCCCAGCACAAAAGACATCATACCGGCGAAGCCAACGATCCAGAACCATTCGTATGTACCCGCAAGCACCGGCCACAGGCGAGCCAACAAGAACACGCCGGCTTTCACCATGGTCGCTGAGTGCAGGTAGGCCGAAACCGGCGTCGGCGCGGCCATGGCGTTGGGCAGCCAGAAATGGAACGGAAACTGAGCGCTCTTCGTGAACGCTCCCAGGAGCACAAGAACCAGGATGGGAACATATAGATCGTGGGAGCGGATAAGGCCGCCCGAGGCCAACACACGATCAAGGTTGTAGCTTCCAACGATGTGGCCGATCAGCAGGAAGCCAGCCAACAGACCGAGCCCGCCGATGCCGGTAATTGTCAGCGCCATGCGGGCGCCCTCGCGGCCGCTGGCGTTGTGGTGCCAATAGCCGATCAGCAGGAAGGAAAAGATGCTGGTCAGTTCCCAGAATACGACCAGCAGGATCAAGTTTCCGGAAATAACGACCCCGAGCATCGATCCCATAAAGGCGAGAAAGAACGAAAAGAATCTGGGGACGGGGTCTTCCGGCGACATGTAGTAGCGCGCATAAATGACCACGAGAAGGCCGATGCCGCTTATGAGCATGACGAACAGCCAAGCGAATCCGTCCATTCGCAAGGTGAAGTCAAGACCCAGCGTGGGAAGCCATTCGATATCGCTGCGCACCACGCCTCGATCGAGGACGGACGGTTAAAGCACAACGCCTAGCCCCAGACAGATAAACGCTACCGTCCCGGCGAGAACTGCTGCGGTGTTACGCGCCTGGATCGGGAGAATGATGGCGGCCGCGAAAGGGAGGACGATCATCAGAATCAACGATGTGTCGCCTGTCATGAATTGCGGCCCAGTTGTTCAAATCTGCATCGCTGCCTGACTCATTATGGGTGCCTTCGATGGCATTGGGCAAGGCAGACGATGGGCTTTCTCCACGACCGCCGCTCCGCACAGCGACCACTCGGATGGAAGCAGGCGATACTGGCTGACGGCAACCGTACCAGCACTGTGCGCCGTACCTGCAAACAGACTGCTACGGACTTGCCGAGAAAGGGCTCGCTGCTTCGGCGGGTGGAGATCAACACGCTCGCGCCAGCTTATCCATCTGTTTGGGGGCTAGTCGCGGCGGGCACCAAGCAACGTGGCTATCACCAGTTCTCTCCCAGCCCTGTTTATTCCGGTCCCGCTCGGTCTTTCCTCAGCCAAACCGAGAAACACAAGGCGTCCGGCCAAGGCTTTCGATAGGCCTGGGTAACGGCCGCGGTTCATCCGCTTGAGTGCTGTGCGTTCCTCCTCGGTGAGATCGTCCCAGGCAACCGTCATAAGCGTTCCTTGGCTGCTCCTGCCAGCTAAGCGGGGTTTGATCGTCCAGGAGTGCACCGTGAGGTGAATTCATCGAGCTCCAAGACCTCGGCACTATGGAACTGCGTCCGTTCCGACGATGCCGCCTTCATTCTCTAGAACGCCGATACGCCTGACTTCCGAGCGGTTGAGTTTAAGACGAACGCCAATACCGCCGCCGTTCTCGGCAATGAAAACGGCGCCGGCGTTTTCAAGCGCAGTTTGCAGCCTATCGCAGATATCCTGGCCGGGAAGGCTGATCTGGCGCTCGAATTCTTCGATGACCAACGCAGCCACTCCTGAATTGCTGGCGAGCTTTTCACGGGTCCATTCGACCAGCGCGCGAGCGGCGCGGCATTGGGCTCCAGTGATCATCTTAGATCCTCCAGACCGCTTTCAGAGCGAAATCACCGCGTCTCGGTGCGGCGGCTTCATTGGTCAAAAATGCATATCGAATCCGAAAAGGAAAGGGCCGTGTTTCTCCGCGATCAAAAAAACGCTGGTGCAAAATTATTGTTCTCAACCCGCAATAAATTTCGTTTGTTTTGCATCAATGGGTAAGCCAGATTACGGCAAAACGGTCTTGAGAGGATCGGTTGCCACCGGCACTCCCAGCGCCAAGATTTGGAGTCTTGGCGATATCGGGTGAAAGGCACCTGAGCTCAGCGATGATGATGAACACGCTTGAACACGATCCCAAAACAACATTTTCCGGCCTGGAGGGCCAACGCCATGTGGTCGGGCGAATGTTACCTGCCAACGATCTAGAAGATGGCAGCCCAGTTGCTCCTTCGGATGAGCCAGCTCTCAAGGCACGGCTGCGCGAGGAATTGCTCCTGCAGGCGCAAGCCCGACTGCCGATCACCTATGCAAGCTTGGCCGAAACCATGGTTGGTTCGAACGCAATAGGCGTGCTCCGCGACGCACTCGAACATCTAATGGACGAGGATGCGGGCGAAGGCCTGCCATTGCTTGCGGCTGTCGCCGTGACGGCGCTTGAGCCCGGTTTGCCCGCTCCCTGGTTCTTCAGCAAAGCCGAGGCCATGGGGCTGTTCACTGGCGATCCAGCCGATCTGGAAGCGTATGCTTTCCATGCAAGGGAGTTCCATCGCGCGACTGACCTCCATGCTGGCAACGGGCAAGGCTTTGCGACGACCTCGCCGCCGGTTACGCGGCCTGCCGACAGGTGAGGAGAACGAAGTGCTGATCGCCAAGGATGTCATGACGTCACCTGTGATCGCGGTAGAGCCTGACAGTAGCGTTGATGAGGTCGCCGATATTCTGCTGTCGCACGGGATCAGCGCCGTGCCGGTGATCGATCGAGGTGTGTTGTTGGGCATCGTCAGCGAAGGAGATCTGATCCGCCGCGCGGAAATCGGCACTGCGCCGCAGGGTCCTTCCTGGTGGCTTCGTCTCTTCTCCAACAACGCCAGTCTCGCGATAGCATATATCAGGTCTCATTCCGCGCACGTTACTGACGTCATGACAAAGCAGGTTGCGACCGTGGTCGAGAGTACACCCGTCGCCGAGATCGCGACGCTGCTTGAATACAATCGGATCAAGCGTGTCCCAGTGCTGCGCGATGGACAGGTGGTAGGGATCGTCAGTCGCGCCAACCTTGTGGGAGCCCTCGCTCTTGCCGGCAAAGATTGGCGCATTCCGGTCTTGCATGACGACAACAGTATTAGGTTGGAAATTGTGGAGGCCTTGCAATGCGAATCGTGGTCCTCAACTGGAGAGTCCGATGTGACCGTCACCAGTGGCGTGGTCGAGTTTTGGGGGACTTACCTATCGGAGCCGGAGCGCAAAGCCTCGCTCATTCTGGCTGAAAACACCGCTGGCGTGCGCGCAATCGATGATCACCGCATTCCCATCGACATTACCTATGGCGTGCTCTGAAGCCGAACGAGCCGTGCATAGACTATGTACGTCGCAAGCAGTGGCGATCTCCGGACAGCCAGACGCCCCCGCTGGTCCCAGCGCTATGCCATTTGCAGTCACGACATTGCATCAGATGCACGTATATGGAGGCCATCAAGCATGATCCGCCCGCCAGCTGAAGTAGACGAAGCGAACAAGCCGCGAAATATTCGAGCGGCAAATCGGGCTGGCGACTAAATGAAATGAACGCATACGCCCATCATCCGTCGCCTCTTTGTCTGGGTATCGACACTGGCGGCACGTATACCGATGCCGTGCTGTGGTCGGAATCTACAGGCATCGTTGCCAAGGCCAAATCACTGACCACACGGCACGATCTTTCCGAGGGCATCGCTGGTGCCGTCGATGCTGTTTTGGCCGAGGCCGCCATCGACCCTGGCGCTATCAAGCTCGTCTCGATGTCGACCACGCTTGCAACCAACGCCCTCGTTGAAGGGCAAGGCGGACGGGTCGCGCTGGTGATGATCGGTTTCGCTGAAGCTGATCTTGCCCGAAACGGATTGTCAAAAGCCCTCGGCTCCGACCCCTTGATCTTTTGCCCGGGCGGACATGACGTCCACGGCGATCCGCATCAGCTGGTGCTGGACGCTCTCGAGGCTGCGCTGCCGTCTCTCGCTGACACGGTTTCTGGCGTTGCCGTTGCCTCCTATTTCGCTGTTCGCAATCCCGTACATGAGATCGTAACACGTGATGTCATTCGCGAGCGTACCGGGCTTCCGGTGACCTGTTCGCACGAACTGTCGTCGAAACTCGGCGGCCCGCGCCGGGCGCTGACCACGCTTCTCAACGCCCGGTTGATCTCGATGATTGATCGTCTTGTCAATGCCACCGAGGGTTTTCTGGCAAGACGCGGGATCGTCGCTCCGCTCATGGTCGTGCGCGGCGACGGCGCGCTTATCACCGCTGAGTTCGCCCGCGCCCGGCCGATCGAGACCATCCTGTCAGGACCAGCGGCAAGCCTGGTGGGGGCGCGCTACATGACCGGCGTTGATGATGCCGTGGTGTCCGACATCGGCGGCACCACCACCGACATAGCCGTTCTCGACGGCGGCCGCCTTCGGCTCGATCCGGAAGGTGCCACTGTCGGCGGAATGCGAACCATGGTGGAAGCCGTCGCCATGCGCACCTTTGGCCTCGGTGGAGATTCGGAAGTCTCGCTTCATGAGCGGTCGCTGACTTCGACAATAGTGCTCGGGCCCCGTCGGCTCGTGCCGCTGGCGCTCGCCGCGGTGAAGCACGGCGGTGCCGTCTACCAAGGCCTCAAGCGGCAGTTGCTTAGTCCCACCGCCAGCCGTTTGGACGGTCGTTTCGCATTGCGCACAGGTGTGCCCGAACGTTTGGCCGCAGGCCTGACGGTTACCGAGGCGCGGCTCTATGCCAACATTTCGGCAATTCCCGCCGCACTCGATCGGCTGCTCGTATCGACGTCACAGGTCGCGACGCTCAATCGCCTGGTCGCGCGCGGTCTGGTGCACATTGCGGGCTTCACGCCATCCGACGCGGCGCACGTTCTGGACCGGCAAGGGAATTGGGATCCTGTCGCGGCTCGGTTGGGCGCCGAATTGTTCGCACGCAAACGCGACGGCCGGGGGCATCGCGTCGCCAGAGGCGCGGAAGCTTTTTCCGAGATGGTTCTCACCGCGGTGACCCGGCGTTCTGCCGAAGCCATTCTTGAAACGGTCTTTTCCGAGGACGGGCTGGATGGCGGAGTCTCGGTTGCCAATCCGCTGGTTCAGCGGGCGGTTGGCCGGCGAGGTGGCATGGCGCGGCTGTCGATCGCACTCGACCGACCGGTGATCGGCCTCGGCGCTTCGGCATCGCTTCACTACGCGAGTCTGCCGCATTTGATTGGCAATGACTGCAGCATTGCCGAACACGCCGACGTCGCAAACGCACTGGGTGCCGTCGTCGGGCAGGTGCGGATGTCGGCGGAAGCGCGCGTCAGCCAGCCGGAGATCGGGCTATTCCGTCTGAATTCAGGCGAGCGGCTGGACGACTATGACACCGAGGACGAAGCAATGGCCGCCGCCGAAACCCACATTCGCGCCTTGGCAGCAGGTCTCGCCGAGCGCGCGGGGACCGATCAGGCCCGGATCGAAATCTCACGCGACATAAGGGTTGCTACAATCGAAGGAGAGCGCAGTTTCGTCGAAGCCATCGTCGTCGCGACAGCCACCGGACGGCCGCGCGTCGCGTCATGACGCGGATCAGAGCCCTCTCCGGCCATGCACGTCACGCGAGCTGGAATGTGTGCCGGTACAAAGATCGACGCAAGCAATGGTGCCAGAAACAGTGAACCATGCTGCGCCGTGGCGGGTTCATGTGCCGTCGACTGCCTTGCACGCCATCGCCGACGTGCAGGGCCACCTAACCGACGGCACGGACATTGTCGTGATTGCCACGACGGACACACCAACAGTGAGGTGAGAGTCGGTTTTCCACGGACTGCATCAATGCCATTTAGGTTCTCCTTCACGAGTCCTGACGGCGTGTGTCGAGAATGCCGGACGTGAAACTGGATGCAGAACGTTTCGAAAACTTCCCGCGGTTTGCCATGGGTGGGAACCTTGCTCACTGTGTCGTGCCTGTCGGGAACCAATCCTCGCTAGGGGCATCCAATAGCTTCGAGGTGGAACTGGAGAGACCGATGGACCTGCATTCGCAAATTCTGGACGGCACCGAAGACGGCGTGCCGGCCTCCGCAGAGGGAAGTTCAGCGGGAAACGGGACGCCCAAGACAGTCGGCCGCGCCCGCCCGACGCGCTTAGATGCAGAGGCCGCGGTCAGGACGTTGATCTCATGGGCCGGAGACGATCCGGCCCGGCCCGGGCTTGTCGATACTCCTGCGCGTGTCGTTCGTGCTTATGAAGAGTGGTTTGCCGGCTATCGGCAAGATCCTGTGAGGCTGCTCGAACGGACGTTCGATGAGATCGGCGGCTATAGCCAGGCGGTCGAACTGCACGGCATAGCGTTTCATTCGTTCTGCGAACACCATATGGCGGCAATCGACGGCAAGGCGTACGTCGCCTACATGCCCGTCAGGCGCGTGGTGGGTATCTCCAAATTGGCAAGGGTTGTCGAGGCTTGTGCCCGTCGCCTGCAGATACAGGAGCGGCTCACGGACGACATCGCCCGCGCCATTGAGGATGCCCTGCAGCCGGGTGGAGTGGCCGTCGTCCTTGTTGCCGAGCACGGCTGCATGACATCGCGCGGCGTCCACGCGCACGGCACCCGCCTGATCACCAAATGCATGCTCGGCGTTTTTGACACGGACGTTGATCTCAGGCGCGAATTCCTGTCGTCAATTCCGGTGTGACGATTTTCGGGAACCCTTGTTGTCGAGACCCATCTATTGAAGGGCAAGGAGACTGCTCATGTCGTACGTTCGACGAGACGCGATCGGAATCATCGCCGCCTCTGATGACCTGGTATTGGCACAGCGCGCCATGGCGCGTGACGGCGCCGCCTTCCGCACCATCATCAAGAAGCATAACCAGCGGCTTTACCGGATCGCGCGCGGCGTGGTGCGCAATGACAGCGAGGCCGAGGACGTCGTCCAGGAGGCCTATGTCAGGGCCTTTGCCCATCTCGAGAGTTTTCGCGGCGACGCCTCGCTCGGCACGTGGTTGTCGCGTATCGTTATTAACGAAGCGCTCGGTCGGCTGCGAAAAAGACGGCGAACGGCGGCGATGCCGGTAAATCCGCAAGCTGAGATTATCCAGTTTCCCCTCAACCCGAGCGACGATCCGGAGCGGACGATGGCGCAACGGCAGATTCTGGCCCTTGTCGAACGGGCGACCGACAGCCTTCCAGATCTCTACCGGATGGTGTTCGTGGCGCGGGTGATCGAGGGCCTGAGCATTGATGAGACGTCAGAACTACTCGGCGTGCGCCCCGAAACTATCAAGACCCGCCTGCATCGCGCCCGCGTCCTGCTGCGCAAGGCGCTGGACGACCAAATCGGGCCAGTGCTCCTCGATGCCTTCCCCTTCGCCGGCCGGCGCTGCGAACGGCTGACCGCTGCCGTGATGGAGCGGCTCGGCCTGTGAGACTGATCCTGGTCGAATTCAGCTGATTTTGGCGGGAACATTTGCCGTTGCCCAGCATCCAATGATCGTCAACTGAAAACGATGCCCGATGCGATTTGCGCGTGCGGGCGAAGGAGATGTCATGCTTATTCGTCACACTGCCGTCCTGGCCGCCTTGCTGCTGCTCGGCACAGCCCCGCTCGCGCAAGCCGCCGACAAACCAACCGACCCGCAGATCGCGCACATCGCCTATACTGCCGGCGTGATCGATGTCGAGGCGGCCAAGCAAGCGCTCAAGAAATCGAAGAACAAAGAGGTGCTCGCCTTCGCCAAGGACATGGTGCGCGACCACGAAGCGGTGAACAAGCAGGCGCTCGATCTCGTCAAGAAGCTCAAGGTGACGCCGGAAGACAACGCCACCAGCAAGGCGCTCACCAAAGCCGCCACGGAAGAGCGGGCCAAGCTCGCCGACCTGAAGGGTGCGGCCTTCGACAAAGCCTATGTCGACAATGAAGTGGCCTACCACAAGCAGGTCGACGGCGCTCTCGAAACGCTGCTCATTCCTTCAGCCAGCAATGCCGAACTGAAGAGCCTGCTGGAGACCGGGCTGAAAATATTCCAGGGCCATGAGCAGCATGCCGAACATGTCGCCAGTATGCTGAAATGAGACCGGCGTTGATGGTGCCGAAACGGCATCTTTGGATTGCACTGGCGCTGACGTTCATTGCAGCGCCGGTGAAGGCCGAAACCATTCAGGTCACCATCGACAAGCTGGTGTTCTCGCCAGCGACGATCGAGGCGAAGGTAGGCGACACGATCGAATGGGTGAACAAGGACATGTTCGCCCACACGGCCACCGTCAAGGGCGGTTGGGACGTGATGATCCCGCCGAAGAAGTCCGCAAGCTTGACGTTCAAGGCCGCGGGAGCGGTCGACTATTTCTGCCGCTTCCACCCCAACATGAAGGGTCACATCGCGGTGGCGCCGTAGCTGGAGCGTGGGATCGCGTCAGGCGCCGCGATCCCACAATTGGGGAGGGGCGTCGTGACCAAGCCGGTTGCACAACCCAAGGCCACGCTTTGCGGTCGACTATTTCTGCCGCTTCCACCCCAACATGAAGGGTCACATCGCGGTGGCGCCGTAGCTGGAGCGTGGAATTGCGGCAGGCGCCGCGATCCCACAATTGGGGAGGGGCGTCGTGACCAAGCCGGTTGCACAACCCAAGGCCACGCTTTTATGCCAAGCGACTGATGAACCAGACCTTCGATCTTCGAGATATTCGCTATTGCCGGGGTGCTCTATCTCGCAATCAATCTGCTGTTGATCGCGATCATCCGTCCCATAGAATGTTTTCTCATGCGGCATGAAAACTCATCTGGCAAGATGACGGCGGCGAGCTCAACTCAATCGACTGCAGTTTCATGCCTCAGCCAGACAAGTGGCGGACCACGGAAACATCGGTTCCTCCGAGCTCCCGACGCGATGCGCGTATTCCCAAGGTCCAGTCTGATACGGTGCGTTGCGATGGCGGTAGTGCCTGGGCCGTGCGGCGGCATTTTTCGAAAGAAGGTGCTAGGCGGGCGCTACGCGGATCTGCTCCCAAGTTGAACGGCGGCAACCGGACGATCCGAAATGCAGAGGCAAAAGTCCCTCTCTCGCAGGCCATGATAACGAGCTCTGATGGAATCATGTCATGTACTTATTTGCCGGCGCCAATTTGCGAAACTAGCGTTGTGCGACTGGCCAAGGCGCAAAAACAATCAGCCGGGGCCCGGTTCAACTCACAACGGAGTGAAGGACATGGGGATCAAATCAATCGGACCGACGCTGTTTTTCTCAATCGGCGTGCTTTTTTCGACAACGGTGATGGCGCAGGACGCGCTCTCGGTCATGAGTTTTGGCGGCGCCTATCAGGAAGCGCAGCGCAAGGCGGTATTCGAATCCTACACAGCCAGCACAGGCATCAAGATTGACGAGCAGGAATACGGCGGCGAAATCGCCAAGATCAAGGCGATGATCGAATCCGGAAACACAACTATAGACGTCGTTGACGTTGATGCGCCGACGCTGTTGCAAGGCTGCGACGAGGGCATTTTCGAAAAGATCGACTGGTCGAAGATCGGCCCGAAAGAGGATTGGATCGAAGGCACGACGTCCGATTGCGGTGTCGGCACCATTGTCTACGCGACGACGCTTGCCTATGACGGCGCCAAACTTGCAGACGGCCCGAAGACGATTAAGGATCTGTTCGACACGAAGAAATTCCCCGGAAAGCGAGGCCTTTGGAAGAACCCTGCAACCAACCTCGAATTCGCGTTGCTTGCTGACGGAGTGCCTCCGGACCAGGTCTATGAGACGCTTTCGACGCCCGCGGGTGTCGACCAGGCTTTCGCCAAGCTCGACACCATCAAGGACAGCATCGTGTGGTGGGAAGCAGGCGCACAGGCGCCGCAACTGCTTGCCTCGGGCGAGGTGACGATGACGACCGCCTGGAACGGCCG